>JAJYCH010000431.1 GCA_021778575.1 Planctomycetota bacterium | reverse complement strand
GAGCCCTGTTCCTAAGCGAGGAGGGCCAATGGGAAGCGTTCTGGGCGAGGCCCTCAAGGGCGGCCTGAGGTCGCTACCTACTTCAAAGACGCCTACCCCGTGCCCTGCATTGAGGAGGTTCCGTTTGGTATCGGTGCAGGCTCGCCCGCGTTCCCCTGAATGACATTCGAGAGAAGCTGGATATTGTAGCCGCTGTTGCTGCCCACGAAGAAGCGATCGATGGTCCCATCCTGGGCGGGATTGTTGACACTGAAAGTGTTGGCGGCACCGGCGGTCGTGCCACCGATGGTGACATCGTGGCCGGAAGACACTGCGAATGCATTTTCGGAAACAGTGCCCTGGACAGTACCCAGAATCTTATTTCCGGAGATGAGCCAAGGCCCAAAGGCGACCGAGATCGCTCCTCCACGGATCGTATTACCCTGGATCGTACCCGAATCGTAAGGCCCCATGATCACGGTTGAGACTGCGGGAGTCGCGCCGTTGTCGCCGATCGGCCCGATCAGCGTCTCGGGCACCTGGATGTCCAGGTTTTCAACGTTGAGATCGACACGCGAATGCATATCGCCCTCATTGGGGTACGGAAGATCCTCCAAGTCGCTGATAATCGCCGGGTTGTGGCCGTTAAGTCCCAAGAAATTCACTGGCGAGGTCCCGAAGCGAATCTTGAACCCTTCCAGCGTGATGTGGCTGTAAGCGAAATTGATCACTCCCTGAGTGACGCTCGACATGGTGAACATCAGTGTGACGTTCGAGTCCGCCCCTTGCAGGATCATTCCGGATGGAATGTTGAGCTGTTCATTGATAGTGTAAATCCCACCGATCAATCCGTCGGCAAGTTCCACATTCTTGAATCCCATGTTTAGGAACGTCTGAATGTCGACTGGCCCGGATTGGACGCCCCCGGAGGTGTACATGACCATGTTAACCGAGGAGGTCGGCGAGAGGGTCACGATCGGCGTGCTCGTGCTGATCGGCCCACCATCGCGGAGGTTTGGATCGGTATGAATGTTGGAGGGAATCGAGATGTTCGTTACATATTCGGTTGAAGAGGAGCCCAGTTGGAACAGGAAGGTCATGTCGGTGCCAGCCTCATCTCTCTCCGGTGGGAACGCGATGTCGGCAGAGTAAACACCATTGACGTTTGAATATGTGATGGAGAATATCCCCAACTCTCCCCGGCCGAGGGTCACGCCGTAGTTCCAATAAAGGCCAGCAACGTCGCTCAACTCCGCCGTCGCATTATTGATGAGCGACCCGTCCGGAAGAGTGATGTTGACGTGGCCCATGCCATCCGAAGTCTGCACCCCAGCCGTTCCCGGGTATGTTACCCCAAACCCGGGCAAGGTCGGCGCGGGGTCGTATGGGATCGCGGTCGTCAGACCGGTGGCCGTGACGTTGAGACCCGAATCGGTCGTGATCTGTCCACTATTGGTGGTGTATTTCGCGGTAATCGCCAACGTCGAACCGTTCGGGAGCAACGGGAAGGAGGTGACACCCGTGGTCGGGTTGACGTACTGGACGACTGGGCTGAAGAAGACGTCGACGATCTCGTTCGTCGCGTTAGGAGCGATGGCCTCGTATGAGACCGTGATCTTGGGATTTGCTTGCGGATTCGGGTCGCCATACGCGTTCGGGTCGCCATACGTTGGGAAATGGTAGGTCCATTGAAAGTCTGGCGGTCCCGCGATGTTCAAATAGTCTAGAGTGGTCGATTGGCCGGGCGAGCTCAGCGATAGAGTGAGCTGAATATGGAGGTTCTCATACCCACCCGGCCCGACGGCGGCGGTGGGGCCAGTCGTGTCGACATTGCTGAAACCAATGAATTGGGCGGAGGAAGAAAGCAGTTGGCGGGCTTCGAGAGATTCGAAATGGGGACGAAGGCGCCGGCTCTGTTTGGTGCGCGACATGGAGCGTTCCTCATGGGCGCACGCTCCCTGTGCACGACACCTCCCGTTTCCATCCGGAGGATCATCGAACTGAAGACAACCGGTGACTCATGGAGTTGAATCAACGCTTAGTTGTCTCGACTTCGAGATGGACCAGAGCCTAACCGAGCGATAATGGAATTGCAAAATGATTTTTGAAGAAAGTTCGTATTCTAAAATATATATGTTTTAATTCGCAAAAATCTGGATTTCTAACTATTGTCCTTTCGACGTCTTTTGCCTGATCGCCGGAGATCTACAGCGGATCACGATCGCAAAGCACACATAGGGTAGGGCTTGCCCTGCCGTCCGTCCGGATCGCGGCAGGGCAAGCCCTACCCTACGGGGAAACCGGGCGCAACGCGAGTGTGAACCGCTGTAGGATCAAACCAATGCGACTCTTTCCTCCGCGCGTCCCGACCACCCGCGCCGATTGCGGTAGATCGACCTCAGGACGACGAGAGAGCCGAAGAGACCAAGCATCAGCGCGGTGGACGGCTCGGGGACGGGGGAGGCGGCGCCGAGCGCCACCGGGGTCAGAAGGTAGTCGTCACCGTTCGAGCCGCCGGCGATGATCCGGCCCAGATCGTCGATCTTTAGCGCCGAGGTCAACGTGATGCCTGGGATCGTCGCTATGTAGTTGTTCAGGTTATCCACGACTGATGCATCGGCGCTAAAGTTGTGAGACCGGCCGTTGACGTCGGAGAAGGCGGCGTAGTATCCCCCTTCAAGGTATCGGCTCGTGCCGACGACTTGCCCTTGGCTGTTGATGTCGGAGACCGGAGAAGGGGGATGGTCGCCGGGTTGGATGAACCATCCGCCGGAAAATCCCTCGCCCGTCGGGTAGAGGAAAGATCCCAATACGGGTGAATAGCCGTAGTTGTAGCCGACCTGATGAGTACCGTTCTGCAACGTGAGGAACTGGGGAGATCCGTCGTCAAGATAGCTCTGCACGTCGATCGAAGTGACGGGCGACTTGTCGAAGGCGTAGCCGGCGCCGTTGGCCCCGGCCACGGCGTAGACCTGCCCGCCGGCCCCGGCCTGGAGCTGATAGCCGGCCCCCAGGTCGGTCGTCGTGTAGATCGGAGCGGCCTGGGTGCTGACGGCCGACAGGAGAGACAGAGCTACCGCCGTGAAGAAGATCCGCGTTCTCATCGGAATGCAACCTCCCTGAGTCATTGGGCCGTCCATTGGGCGGGGAGTGTGGGCAAAATCAAACCTCCTGTCAATGGCGTTTTCCGGTGCCGGTCGATTCGCGGTGTGAGCATGCGGAGACCCTGGAGGAATTCGCGTCAATTCCAAGTTCCGGGGGCATGCGACTTGCTGGGAGTTGACGACCGACGCGGGCCGATCGCCGGTCGCCCGCGCCTCCTACCCCAGTCAGCCCACGCCCCGAGGGATTGATGAAGACGAAGCCGGGACATCCTTACCCGCTTGGCGCCACCTGGGACGGCAAGGGGGTGAACTTCGCCCTCTTCTCCGAGAACGCGACCAAGGTCGAACTCTGCCTGTTCGACTCCCCCGACGCCTCGAAAGAATCGAGACGGGTCGCCATGCCCGAGCAGACCGACCAGGTCTGGCACGCCTACCTCCCGGACATCCGCCCCGGCCAGCTCTACGGCTACCGAGTCCACGGCCCCTACGAGCCCGCCAACGGGCACCGCTTCAACCCAAATAAAGTCCTGCTCGACCCCTATGCCAAGGCCATCGGCCGCGACGTCCGCTGGGACGACGCGATGTTCGCGTACAAGCTCGGCGACCCCGCGCAAGACGCCGCGTTCGACGACCGCGACAGCGCCCCCTTCGCCCCCCTGGCCCGCGTGATCAACCCGGCCTTCGACTGGGGGAACGACTCCCGGCCCAACACCGCCTGGCACAAGACGGTCATCTACGAGGCCCACGTCAAGGGGTTCACCAAGAAGATGCCCGGCGTCCCCGACGACCTCCGGGGCACCTACGCCGGCCTCTCCAGCGACGCCGCGATCGATCACATGACCCGCCTGGGCGTCACGGCCGTCGAGCTGCTGCCGGTCCATTATCACATCGACGACCGCTATCTCCAGGAGAAGAATCTCGTCAACTACTGGGGCTACAACTCGCTCGGGTTCCTCGCCCCCGACTACCGCTATTCGGGACCGGACCCGGTGGGCGAGTTCAAGGCGATGGTCAAGGCCCTCCACCAGGCCGGGATCGAGGTCATCCTCGACGTGGTCTACAACCACACGGCCGAGGGGAACCACCTGGGGCCGACCCTGGCGATGAAGGGGATCGACAACGCCTCGTACTACATGCTCTCGCCCGAAGATCGCCGGTTCTACATGGACTTCACCGGCTGCGGCAACGTGCCCAACATGTCGCATCCGAGGGTCCTCCAGCTCATCATGGACAGCCTGCGCTACTGGGTCGCCGAGATGCACGTCGACGGCTTCCGGTTCGACCTGGCCAGCACCCTCGCCCGCGAGCTTCACGAGATCAACCGCCTGGGGACGTTCTTCGACATCATCCACCAGGACCCCACCATCTCGCAGGTCAAGCTGATCGCCGAGCCCTGGGACGTCGGGCCGGGCGGCTACCAGGTCGGCAACTTCCCGGTCCTCTGGACCGAGTGGAACGGCAAGTACCGAGACACCATCCGCGACTTCTGGAAGGGAGAGGGCGGGATCGTCAACGAGTTCGCCACCCGGTTCAGCGGCTCCAGCGACCTCTACCAGGACGACGGCCGCAAGCCCTACGCCAGCATCAACTTCGTGACCTGTCACGACGGCTTCACGCTCCAGGACCTCGTCAGCTACAACTCGAAGCACAACGAGGCCAACGGCGAGGACAACCGCGACGGCGCCGACGACAACCGGAGCTGGAATTGCGGGGCCGAGGGGCCGACCGACGACCCCGAGATCATCGCCCTCCGCGAGCGTCAGAAGCGGAACCTGATGGCGACCCTCCTGCTCTCGCAAGGCGTCCCGATGATCTGCGCGGGCGATGAGCTGGGCCATTCGCAGGGCGGCAGCAACAACGCTTACTGCCAGGACAACGACATCACCTGGTTCGACTGGGACCTCGA
>JAJYCH010000430.1 GCA_021778575.1 Planctomycetota bacterium | reverse complement strand
TACTCAGAACGGTCGGGCGGTTGGCCCATTCCGAGCGAGGCGCGGGTCGCGGGATTCGGCACGCGGACACCGAGGTTCCTTGGCAACGGCTTCAACCGCGCAATGGCGCGTTGATAGAGCGGATACGCATCGTTTGCATCGGGCACCCGTGCCGTCCGGAACGCCGCGATGTCGAACGGGTCGCCAACGTCGGGAAGGCCGAGCGAGCCCTCGACTGGCGCCCTCAAGTGACAACCGACGAAGGGGTCGACCGACTGATCGCCTGGGTCCGCGACAACCATCACCTGTTCGCCGGCGGTTGACCCGAAACACCGCCTCCGCTAGTCTAATTCATGATGAAAGACATCCACCTCTACCGCCTGATGTTCCTCCTCGCCCTTCTGGCCGCAGTGGCGGCCACGCCGTTGCGTCTGGTGGAAGCGGCGAGCGATCAGGCGAGAGCCCTGGCCGAACGTTATGGCGATCCGGACATCGAGCCGGTCGATGGCGGGGTGGGGGATGACTCGGGCGAGACGATCCGGGGCGAGGTCGATCATTCCGACGTGGCGCCCGTCCTCGTCGGCCCGGTGTTTCCGGCCGTTCTTGCGCTGTTCGACTTCGGCCCCGCTCGTCTGGTCCTGTTCGAGATCGATCGTCCTCCACGATCGAGCCCGACTCTGGCCCGTCGGCTCGCGATGCTTCAGCGACTGTTGATTTGAAGAGGACGGTACCGAGATTCTTTCTCGATGTCTTGTCCAATCTTCTTTTCGATCAACAGGAGCGATTCCATGCCTCGCGTTTCCCGGCCTCGTCGTGCATTTACTCTGATCGAGTTGCTGGTGGTGATCGCCATCATCGGCGTCCTGGTGGCCTTGCTCTTGCCTGCCGTCCAGGCAGCGCGCGAGGCGGCCCGACGCGCCCAGTGCGTCAACAATCTGAAGCAGATCGGCCTCGCCTTTCACAATTACGAGGGGACTTTTCAGACCTTGCCCAGCGGCTATGTCTCGACCTTCGATGCCAGCGGGACCGACCTCGGGCCGGGCTGGGGTTGGGCGGCGATGGTCCTGCCGAACGTGGAACAATCGTCGCTGTTCGCGTCGGTCAACTTCTCGATGGGTGTCGAGGTTCCGGCCAACTTGACGGTCCGGCTGGTGATCATCAACAGCTTTCTCTGCCCGTCCGACCGGGTCCAGCCGTCGTGGGAGGCGGTCTCACGCGACCCGGCAACAGGTGTGGCTTATCAGGTGATCTGCAAGGTTGCCCCGTCAAATTATGTGGGAATGAGCGGCGTCAGCGAGCCTGGTCCCGATGGTGAAGGGCTGTTCTACCGCAATAGCTCGATCGCCTTTCGCGACATTACCGATGGGCTCTCGCAGACGATCGCCGGCGGCGAGCGGTCGCACCTCCTGGGCGTGGCGACCTGGGCGGGATCGGTCACCGGGGCCTATCTTTACGACGATGACGGCGATCTGATCGGTTCGGCCGATGTCGAGACCGGCCCGGGGATGATCCTCGGTCACTCGGGCGAAGGGATCGGTCCGGGATCGAACAAGTCCGAGCCCAACCAGTTTTACAGCCTGCATTCGGGCCGAGGCGCGAACTTTCTGTTCGCTGATGGGCACGTTCAGTATCTCAAGTCGACCATCAACTACAAGACCTATGTCGCTCTCTCGACCCGGAACGGCAACGAGTCGATCTCGGGCGATTTCTAGACCGGGTTGCTTGCTCCAATCTCACAAAGCGAGGTGATTGATGCCACGATGGAATGTCTTGCTGATCCTGGCCGTCCTGGCGACGGGCTGTGGCGATGGCGACGATGACGACGGGGCCACCGCCAAGGTCCCTTTGCCCATGGAGCAGGTCCCCGAGGCGGTCCTGAAAACCGCCCGGCAAGCGGCACCCGACCTGACGTTTTACGCCGCCTTCAAGGACAAGTTCGAAGGTCAGGACAGCATCGAGCTGAAGGGAAAGACCAAGAACGGCAAGATTCGCGAGATCGAGGTCTCTCCCCAGGGGAAATTGCTCGGAACCGAGTAAACGGGTCGGGGGTGGGCCAGTCGACCAAATCGAAAAAGCTCGGCTGGCTCCGCTCGTGATCGGGAAATTCGACCTCGGTTTTCGAGAGGTCGTGATCGCCCAACGGAAGATTCAACCGGCCGACCTGGCCGAACCGGAGCTTCAGTCCGGAACAGTCGCGATCGGCGTCCGCTCCAGTAGCTCGATCTCCTTTTGCCGTCTGAGTTTGCGGAGAGTGCTTTCGTCCCAGTCGATCGACTCTTCGGCGAGCCAGAGGAGCGCCCGATCGCGCCAGTCAGCGGGGATCGGCACTTGCAACTCGGCGTGGCGGACGATCAGCCCGACAAAGCCCAGTTTGTCGACCTCGTCCCAGGTTTCGCTCTCGGCTCCCGCCTCGGCCTCGAACGCCTCGACCGACCGGGCGAGCGTGGCCGGATTGGCGAGCCTCGCCTGGATCTGTTCCGGGGTCAACGGATTGCGGTCGTCCATCAGGTCGTCATAGACCGAGCCATGAACGGCCTCGAATCCACGGTCGAGCGCCTGGTCGGCCTCGTCGTTCTCGTAGCTCTTGACGCCCCAGTATCCCATGATCGGCCTTATCCTTTCGCCGGGCGACGGCCCAGGCGGTCACGGCTCGTGGTCGACGTCCCGACCGCCTCGCCAATGGTGCCAAACGAACCCAATCCGACCGGCGGACAATCGAGATAGATCGACTCAACCGATTGTCGAGGGACGAGAAACGTCTCGTGATAGATGCCGAAATCCGCCCGCTGACGCATCCGCTCCAGTGCTTCGCGCCACCAGACCGAATGCGGCGGCCGGTGCGACCAGGCTTCGAGCGACTGAAAGCTTGACCAGTACTGGAGAAAGCCGAAATGGTTCCAGCGGATCAGGAACCGTTCCGAGTCGAGCAAGCCCGCCCCGCCGGCTTTCGCCTCGATCGCCGATTGTGCGATGGCCTTGCCAAACTTCGACGCGAAACGGAGCCCGCTGAGCTTCCGGACCATCAGGCCGAGCCGGATGACGCAGAGTTCCTCGACCGAATCGGGCAGACTGGCGATAACGCGGTTCATGGAGCAAGCCTTTTCCAAAACGAAGCCAATGATCGGGTTGACCGTCTCGGCTTCATCATCATTGAGGAAACCCTGAATAGCTTCGTCGGTTCCCGACCGGACTAACCGGGTTTCTTCGAAAAACCTCGTCCCCGGTTCAAAACAACCGGGCAACTTTGAGCAGCGCGGCGAGCCGACCGGGCGGGGCGACGAACGTCGGTCGAGGGACGGGCGTCCGGGCCACGAATTGGGCGGTGGTCAGATGTTCGCCGTCGATCGTGGCGAATCGGGCACCGGCCTCGGCCACCAGGATCGAACCGGCGGCCACGTCGTGTGTCGCCTCGCCCAGGAACGTACAGGCCACGAGTCTTCCGCAGGCGACGAACGCCTGTTCGCAGCAGGCGCTGCCGAGATCGCGGAGCCGACCCGGCAGGGTTCGCGGGTCGAGGGTCCGGAGCGCGTTGGTCCCGACGCAGAGATTGTCCTGCGAGTGGAACCCCTCGGCATCGCTGGTGTTGATCCGGACGCCGTCGCGCCAGGCTCCGCCCCCTTTAGTGGCCCAGTAAAGCTCGCCGAGCGGGGGGATCGCGATGACGCCGAGGACCGGCTCGCCATCGTCGATCAGGCCGATGCTGATCGCCCAGAGTGGCAGGCGATGGACCAGATTTCCCGTGCCGTCGATCGGGTCGATCGACCACCGGCGCTTGCCGGTTCCGCCTGATGGGGCATATTCCTCGCCGGTCAGCTCATCATCGGGGAAGGCCTCGGCAAGCTTCCCTCGGAGGAACTGTTCAAGGTCGCGGTCGAGATCGGTGACGAAGCTGAGATTGGCTTTTTCTTCGGGCTGGACCGACCCTGCCCGGGCGAGTGCGATCCGAGCGGCCTCGGTGGCGAATCCTTTGACGATTTCCAGGTCGGTTTCGAGCGTGCCCATTGCGGTGGATCATCCTGAGAATGCCGGGAGAGATCTCAATCGTTCGGTTTTGATTCTACGCGATTTCGGCGGGTGTCCGGCAAAGTTGTGGAATCGTTCGCGTTCGTCGATACAATGGAGTTCGTCACGGATGGCCCCGCCTTTTACGTGGCCTCATCGATTGTTCGAGGAGACTGCCCACGAGTTTCCACGCGGCCTTCCTTCTGGGGGCGTGCGGAATTGGTCGTGGGGCGGGCGGTCCTCACGGACTGGAAGACCGCCCAGTTCCTCGCTCCTCATCCCCAGGTCAGGTCCGAAATTGCCTCGCGAACGGCCCCGAAATTTTCTGCCACCCGACCCTGGCCCGCCGACAATCCGTCTCGACAAACTGGTCGCCGAACGCTTCGGCCTGTCGCGGAGGGCCGCCCAGGAAGCCGTGCGGAATGGCCGGATCGACATTGAAGGCGAGCGCTGCGACGAGCCTGGTCGAGAACTGGCACCCGACTCGCCAATCGAGTTCTTCCCGAACCGACCGCAGGCCCGCAAGGTTGCCGGTCGGCTGAAGATTCTCTACGAGGACTCGCACGTCCTGATTGTCGACAAGCCGGCCGGGGTGCTCACCCAGCCGACCCCCGACCGTGAGCGCGATACGCTGGTCTCGCGGGCGACCCGTTATCTGTCGCTCCGTCATGGCGGCGGTAAGACGTTCATCGGGGTCGTCCACCGGCTCGACAAGGATACGTCCGGAGCCCTGGCCCTGGCCCGGTCGCCCGAAGCGGTCCGGGCGTTCCAGAAGTTGTTTCGAGATCACGACATCGAGCGTCAGTACCTCGCCGTCGTCGAAGGAACCCCCCGGCGTGAGTCGGGCACGATCGACAAGGCGCTGATCACCGACCGGGGCGACCTGAGACGAGGCGTCGCGCGGTTCGATGGCGAAGGGAAGCACGCGGTCACTCACTTCCAGGTGGTCGAACGGTTTGGTCCGGTCGCGAGCCTGCTGGCCTGCTGGCTCGAAACCGGGCGGACGCAC
>JAJYCH010000429.1 GCA_021778575.1 Planctomycetota bacterium | reverse complement strand
TCGACGTTGGCTCGATGCCGGATCGACGAGCGACCCGGGCGAATCCCACCATCCCGAACGATGGTGGGATCAAACAGTTGTATCGTAAAGCGTCGGTCGTCGCGAGTCTTCCATTTTTCCTGTCACAAAATAACCGCCGAGGCGTAACAACACTATTATTTTGGCTCAGGGTGGATTCCAGGGAGGTGGGCTGATCGACGATTGGCAAAAAACACGGCGAAATACGCCACCAAAACGGATCAGAAAGAAAAATCGAGCCTGACTGTCTCGGAAGGAAACGACCGAGAACAGCGACTGTTCGCCCGGATCAGAACTCTCCCGGAAGCCGGCAATTATCGTCTGAATGGATTCATCGCGAAATAATTTCCGGCGGAACCAGGTCCACCGCTATTAAGATGGTCGGAAACGAGTCTCGGTGCGAGACCGTATTTCTGATCAGGAGTTCTGACGGATGCCAATGGAAATCAAGCCGGGCGTGACCCGGATCGGCTGGATCGGGACCGGCGTCATGGGGACGTCGATGTGTGGCCATCTCCTCGATACCGGCTACCAGGCGACGGTGTTCAATCGGACCCAGGCGAAGCTGGGACCGCTGATCGAAAAGGGTGCGAAGTCGGCGGCCAGCCCTCGAGAAGTGGCCGAGGTTTCGGACGTGATCTTCACGATCGTCGGTTGTCCGGCCGACGTCCGGTCGGTGACACTTGGCCCGGACGGGACTCTGGCGGGAGCCAGGCCCGGCTCGATCCTGGTCGACATGACCACGAGCGAGCCGGCGCTGGCGGTCGAGATCTTCGAGACGGCCCGAGCTAAGGGAGTCGCCTCGGTCGACGCGCCGGTCTCCGGCGGCGACATCGGCGCGAAAGAGGCCCGACTTTCGATCATGATCGGTGGCGAGTCCGGGACCGTCGAGTCGCTTCGACCACTGTTCGAGCTGATGGGCAGGACGATCGTTCACCAAGGAGCCGCCGGAGCCGGCCAGCATACCAAGATGGTGAACCAGATCCTGATCGCCACGAATATGATCGGCGTCTGCGAGGCCCTGATCTATGGTTACAAGGCAGGGCTCGACCTGGCGACGGTTCTCCAGAGCGTCGGCAGCGGAGCGGCGGGATCGTGGAGCCTGAACAATCTCGGACCCCGGATGATCGCCGGGAACTTCGAACCGGGTTTCTACGTCGAGCACTTCTTGAAGGATATGGGCATCGCCCTGGCGGAATCGCGGCGGATGAAGCTCGCTCTCCCCGGCTTGGCCCTGGCCGAGCAACTTTATCGAGCGGTCGACGCACAGGGCATGGGACGCAAGGGCACTCACGCATTGATGCTGGCACTGGCACGGCTTTCGGCGGTCGAGTGGAATCCGACGTCGGGTACTTCTTGATTTCGTCAGGCGATGGAGGGGCTTGGGTGATCGAGTCAAACTTGCCAACCTCAGGTCCCGACGTGGGACAAAAGCGACGGCAAATCCTCGTGGTCGATGACCACGAGGTCGGTCGACGATCGCTCTGTCTCCTGTTACAAGCGGTGGGTTACGAGGTCTTCGCGGTCAAGAATGGTACCGAGGCTCTGCGGATGCTGGAGTCCTCGACGACGTTCGACTTCGTTCTGACCGATATTCGCCTACCCGACCACGACGGACGAGAGATTGTCCAGGCCGCCCGGTTGCTCGAGCCTCGACCCTGGACCGCGTTCATTACCGGATGGGATCTCGAAAAAGAGGAATTGCGCCGGATCGGGGTCGATTGGGTTTTCTTGAAGCCGCTGAATATCGCCGAAATCTCGAGTAAACTTCGAGCCGTGTCCGAATCCGCGGATCTCTCCGACGAATCATCCGGGAATCTTGGCGAGAACGGTCAGTCCTCCCCTTGAGCATCCGGACAACTCTCGGTATGCTTGAAGCTTTCCCGAAAGGTCTGGACCAGACCTTTCCGCGATCTCGGATCTCGATCGGAACCGGTCGAGCCGAATTCGCGTGCCGAACGATTCCAACGGTCGGCTCGGGATGGAACCGGACATCTTTTTTCCAGAGATCGCCAAAGCCCAGGAGAATGTATGGCCAGTCGCCGCCGTGGAAAGGGCCGCCGCAAGGTGGGTCGTAAGAAGCGCCGGATGCGGAGCAGGATCCGCCACCGCAAGAAATAGGCTCGACCGCCGAGGAGCGTGGCCGCCACGTTCGAGCTGCGACAGAACCTCGATCGTCCTCTGCAATCTTATAACGACGCCCCGCGGCCTTACCTCAGGCTCGGGGCGTTTTTCGTCGCTGGTGCTCCACTTCGATCGGTCAACCTCCGCCAAGCAAAAGTGGAGAAGCTGGAGCGTTTTGCCGATCGGTGTCGCGATCCCGTCGGGTGGGCTCGGCCCACGCCCGATAAGCCGCGACTTCCACTTGAAAAACGCTTTAGTCCTGGGGGATCGCGTGTCAACACTCTATAATCGCAATGATGCTCGCTCCGGCTCGCCCAACCGGCCCCAGACTTCGGGAGCTTCCCATGGACCATCGCCCGTCTGAAGACCTGCTCGAATCCAATCACATGTTTCCTGGTTCGTATCAGATCAAAGCGATCGGGCTGGCCGACGATGACTTTGCATCGAGGATCGTCGAAGCGGTGGTCGGCGAACTCGTCACACCGAGCGAACTGGACCACTCCGTCCGCGTGACGCCCAATGGTCGGCACGTCTCGCTGACCTTGGAGATGAACGTCCAGAGCGCCGACCAGGTCCGCGCCATCTATGCCCGGCTGCGCGAGGTCAAAGGGTTGACACTTCTGTTCTGATCCGCAACGCGAACCGGGACAGGTCAAACCATCATCCTCCCCTGCGGATTGCAAAGTCTGGTAGGGTCCGCTGGGCGGACCGTGGCTGCGGGCTTCGCCCGACCACGGGTCAACGACCGGACCTTCGAGATTTGTGGATCGAAACCACGGTCCGCACAGCGGACCCTACAATTGTCCGATCATTTTACATTCTTCCTGTGGTCCCCCGCCGGATTGACCGGGCCTCCTGCTCGGTCGTAAATTGGTGCCCCTGGGCCGACTTCCGGACCGATTTCGACTTTTTCTCCGAGGCCACGCCATGCCGGAACGGATCGACCTACTTCAGGTCGACGACCCTCGCGACGTCGTCCACCGAACGGTGGCTTGCCTCGCGCAGGGCGGCGTGGTCGGTCTACCGACCGAGGCCGGCTATGGAGTTGTCGCCAGCGCGGTTCATCCCCAGGCGGTGGAGCGCCTCCGGACCCTCCGCCACGATCCTCGATCCCTGCTCGTTCGCCGACCGACTCTCTTTCTCCGGGGCCCGGCCGAGGCTCATGATTGGGCCACGATCGAAACCGTGGTCGGGCACCGGCTCACCAAACGTGCCTGGCCCGGTCCGGTCTCGCTGCTTTTTCCGGCCGCGACCAACGGCCTGGCCCGACGGCTGCCGGCCGAAGTTCAGCCGTTTGTCCTGCTCGACGGCAAGATCGCTCTCCGATTCCCCTCGCACCGGATGATCCGTGAGATTCTCCGGTTCCTGCCCGTTCCCTTGATCGAAATCGAATCGCTCAACCATTCCGGAGAAGGCGCGAGCCAGGCGAGCGAACTGGAACAGCTCGGCGAACTGGACATGATCCTCGATCTCGGGCCAACCCAGCTCGAAGGCCATTCGACGATCATCGAGGTCGGACCAGACGGCTGCGCGATAGTTCAACCCGGTGTGATGCCCGAGAGCGTGGTGGTCCAGCTTGCCGGGACGATCTTCCTGTTCATCTGTACGGGAAACACGTGCCGGAGCCCGATGGCCGAGGCACTTTGCAAGGCGCTCCTCGCGAAGAGAATCGGCTGCCGGGCGGACGAGCTGGTTGGCAGGGGGTACGTCGTGCTCTCGGCCGGGGTCTCGGCCGCGGAAGGGATGCCAGCGGCGAGTCATGCGGTCGAGGTCGTCAGGTCGCGCGGCGGATCACTCGACGACCACGCCAGCCGTCGGGCCTCGCCCGACCTGGTCCGTCACGCCGACCATATCATCGCGATGACGGCCGATCATCTCGACGTCCTTCTCGACCGGGTTCCTGATGTCGCCGATCGCGCGCGACTCCTCGACGCTGGGGGCGACGACATCGACGACCCGGTCGGTTCCGACCTCGCCACCTACCAGAGAACCGCCCGACTGATCGAGAACCACCTCACGCAGCTTCTCGATGAGCTGGGTGTCTGAGTCGGACCGCGACAGCCGTCATGATGGCGATGGCCCCAGTCCCGGATCATCGCGTCCCCTCAGCTTCGAGCCGGTGGACGAACCGGTCGGCCAGCCCTTCGATCTCCGCCTCGATCACCAGGGGGACCAGCCCCCGACTCGTGAGCATCGCGGCAACCTGAGGGTCGGAGGCGACCGACTTCGTGAGGACAAGTTGACCACTCCGGGCCTGGTCCGGCAACCGTCCGGCGATCATCACGGTCGAGCCGAAGTAGTCGAGATGATCGTTGAGCGTGGCCACCATCGCCGAACCTCGATGGATCGCGACCTTCAAGCCAAGGTCGCGCGTCTGCTCGGACAGTTGCACCGCCCGCAAGAGCTCCAGTGCCGCCGAGACGGCCGACGAAGGGTCGTTGAAGCTCGAAACCGACCACTCCTCGACCGTCTTGATCAGCGCTCCGCCGGCCTTGCGGATGATCCGTTCAATGGTCCGGAACAACTCCAAAAGAATCGCGAACGCTTTCGCGTCGCCATACTCGGAATAAAGGTCGCCCGACCGGTCGAGCCGGGTCACGACCAGAGTCACCATGTTCAGATTGATCAGTTGTCCCGGCGAAAGCACCTCGCCGGGAAACAGCTCGCGGAAGACGGCCAGCGACGACGCACGGGCCGCGGTCAAGGCATCCTCCCTCGGAGCGAGCCGTTCGACCCGGACCAGAATCTCGCCGACATGCCGGTTGAGCAACTCGATCACCTGACCGCCGATCGCGAGAACCGGGGGTCGATCCGAATCCGGACCGAGCTTGAGGTCGATCCGCCACTTCCGCG
>JAJYCH010000428.1 GCA_021778575.1 Planctomycetota bacterium | reverse complement strand
TTGTGACGATTTGAGCAAGTTTCGTGCAGCGCTTTCCCTTTGAGTAAAACCAATCGAGAACCTCCCATGGCTCGACCGCAACTCTCGATCGCTCAGTTGATGACCGCGACGGCAAGCACGGCGATCGGCCTCGGGCTGATTCAGATTGATCGGACCGAAGGGGCTTTTTATCGATTCTGGCACGAATATATCATCGGCGTCGTCCCGCTCGGATGTCTGTTGTTTTATGGTCTGGTCACGGCGTTGATCGATCTGGCGACGACCGGAAAATCGTCGCGATTTGTCGTGGGCTTCGAAGTCGCGGGATGGCTTTCCTTATTGATCTACGCTTCGTATCTCGGCGGCAATTACGACTTCAGTTACCGGACCATGAGCAAGCTCCGCCCGCTGACCGATTATTGCTTTCCGAACGGTTGTGCTTACGCGGACATGCCGGTCATGTCGTTACACATGACAATTCTCTTTCTCCCGCAATTCTTGTTCGCGCTGGTGGGTGGTTGTGTGTCGAGCGGGCTCCGGATCAGGCTGGTCCGTGAGACCGAACCGCTCGACCGTGCGTGATCCGTCGCCTGGCACTGCTCCCTCGACTTATCCATTCTTGGCCGCGAAATCGGCCAGGAACGACGCCAGGGTCCGGCAAGCTTCGAGCCCGACGGCGTTGTAGATCGACGCCCGGATACCGCCGACCGAGCGATGCCCGGCCAGACCGATCATCCCCGCGTCCTGGGCCTGGATCAGGAACTGTTTTTCCAGTTCCTCGCTGGGTAGACGGAACGTGACGTTCATCTTCGAGCGTGAACCAGGCTCGGCGTGGCCTCGGTAGAAACCGGCGCTGGCGTCAATCGCGCCATAGAGACTCGCGGCCTTCATCTCATTGATTCGCGCGATCCCCAAGACACCCCCCTGCTCGGCCAGCCATTGCAGGACCAGGTCGAGGATGTAGATCCCGAACATCGGCGGCGTGTTATACAGCGAGTTGTTCTTGACGTGCGTCGAGTACCGGAGCATCGTCGGAACCCGCGAATTCGCCGACTCAAGCCATGACTCGCGGATCAAGACGACCGTCACGCCCGACGGACCGAGATTCTTCTGAGCCCCGGCGTAGATCAACGAGAATCGCTCGGCATCGATCGGCCTCGACAGGATATCACTGCTCATGTCGCCGACCAGCGGCGCGTCGCCAAGGTCGGGGAACTCGTGATACTGGACGCCCTGGATCGTCTCGTTCGACGTGAGATGGACGTAAGCCGGGTTAGCGCTCAGGGCGATCTCGGAACCGACCGGAACTTTGCGGTAGCCGCTCTCCTTTGTCGAGGCGGCCAGGTGTGGCTGGCCGAACAGCGTGGCTTCCTCGATCGCCTTCTCGCCCCAGGTTCCCGTAACGAGATAATCGGCGACTCCGCCGGGAGGCAGAAAGTTCATCGGCACGGTCGCGAACTGGGTCGAGGCTCCTCCCTGGACAAAAATGACCCGGTAGCCGTCGCCGACGCCGATCAACCGCTTGAAGTTGGTCTCGGCCCGGGCGATGATCGCCTCGAAGATTTTCGATCGGTGCGACATCTCCATCAGGGACATTCCTTGCCCCTGATAGTCGACCACTTCGGTCTGGACGCGATGGAGGACCTCGCCCGGCAAGGCGGCCGGGCCGGCGTTGAAGTTCAAGACACTGCTCATCGAGGCTGATCCCGGGGAGAGAGGGACGACCAGGGAACCGCGAAACCGCCCGGTTCCCGAACCACCATGAAAGGGAAATCCGCCGCGCTTCGCAAGCCCGATTCTCCAGGGGCAAGTCAACCGGAGCCCTTCCGCTCGCCATAAACCTGATCGGTTTCGAAGACCGGAGTCGCGACGACCTGAAGGTTCCCCGAGGCGTCGACTTGCCGCCAGAAGCACGACCGATACCCTTCGTGGCAGGCTCCGCCAACCTGCCGGGCCCGGATCAGCAAGACATCGGCGTCGCAATCGACGGCGATCGACTCGACCATCTGAACATGGCCCGAGGTCCCCCCCTTGTGCCAGGCAGCCCGACGTGATCGCGAGTAGAAATGCGTCTGGCCCGTGGCCAGGGTCTGGCGGATCGCCGGTTCGTCCATCCAGGCCATCATCAGGACCGCGCCCGATTCCGAATCCTGGACGATCGCCGGGATCAAGCCATCCGCGGTCCATTTGAGTGTGGAAAGAAAGGGTATTTCGGTGGCGTTCAAGGGGAATCCTCGGTTGATGAAGTCAATTGACCGATCCGTCCGGCCGATCTATAATATAATACGAGATGAACGTACAGGTTCTGGTCGAGTCCGCAGCGGCTACCTTCATTTGTCGCGAGATTGTTCGCTCAATCAAGTCAGCGTTTTCTCCGCAAGGGCCATGAATCATGCCTGGACCGACGACTGAAGTACTCAACCAGGACTTGAAAGACGTTCGTGGCGATTTGAAATCCTTGAACGATGACGTCAAACGACTCGATGCCAAGATCGAGGTCGTCACCGCGCAACTCGATTCCAAGATCGAGGTCGTCGCCGCGCAACTCAATACCAAGATCGAAGTCGTCTCGGCTCAACTCGCGATCTTACTGAGCCTGATCAAGATCGCGATTGGCCTGGTGGGTAGCTTGCTGGCGACGGGCTTGGTCTCCGGGGTCTGGTGGGCGAGCGGTATCAGTTCCGATGTGAGACACCTCCAAACCGAAGTGGCTGAAATCCGTAAATCCCTGGATCTGCCCAAGAAGGCGATCTCACCCCCCGTCTCGGCCTTGAAGGCGAATTGAAAAGGGTTGCGACGCCGGACCAGGTTGAATCCACCGAGAACCAGTCCAGGAATCGTCACCAGCAAGATCAGCCGACAGGTCGTTCAGCGCGGCCGGCGGAATCTCATCCAGCTCGGGATGGATCGACTCATCCGTCCACCTCGACCAGGAGCAGTTCCTTGCCGCGCTCGATCGCTTCGAGATCGCCCGATTCCTCCGCCAGGTTGAGCGCCTGATGGACCATAGTCCGGCCCGGTTCGAGAAACCCGGCATCGAGCAAGGTTTCGGCTGCGTCGATCGCGACCCAGGGGTCGGCAGTCGTCCCGATCAGATTGTCATAAACCGCAACTGCGGCTTCGGCCTCGCCAACCTTCACATGAACCTCGGCCCGCCAGGTCTGGTAAGTTCGGGCGTCACGTCCTTGTTGCAAGATCCGATCGACTTCCAGTGCCCGGTCGATCCGGCGGAGGGCTCCGCTGGTCGAACCGTCGGCCAGCTCGAACCGCACCAGCGAGGCGAACAACGCCCGACGATCGAGCCGGCTCAGTGCCAACGGTTCTCGATCCGCCAGAACGCCGGCGAATCGGGCGGTCCGGCGATCATCCCCCAGCGCCGCGGCCGACTCATACGCTTCGGCCAGGGTATAATCATCAAGATCGACCGGTTCGAGCTGGTCCAGTTCCGGCCCGCTCATTGATGCCGCGTCAAGCGGGTCGATCGCGTCGGGGTCGGTTGGCTCCAGACCGAGGCGACGTCGCAAGCGATCGAACGGATAACCTTGATAAAGGAGCGCGGTGGTCCGTCGCATCCCCAACTGTTCGCGGAGCCGGATCACGGCTTCAAGCTTGACCCGAATCACCACGTCCCCCAAATTCGCCAGCTTCCCGGCATCGACGGGCGACCGACCGCCAAGCCCCTGTCGTGGACGGAGAATCCAGACCGTCTCGTAATAGCGCTCGACCGCCGCTCGATGGAGCCTGGCTTGAGCTTCGTCGTCGAGCCCCGGCGGCATCCGGATCGCCCAGACCGCCGCGTCCTGGAATGCCAGAGGCATCGGCGAGGCTTCGCGTCGAACCGTCGCGACGCGATCTCCCGCCAGTCGCGCGACCTCGGCAACCACTTCTTCGAGCAAGACAGGATCGGTTCCCGAGAGCCTGAGCGACCCAGGGAGCCGGACCACGGTGGCCCGGACCCGTCGGAGATCGGCGGGGGTCGCCAGGGCGGAAGTCGGCTCGGCTGTCCAGGGGCGATCGAGCCACTCGTAGAGCCGGGCCTCGGACAGCCGGGGCGAGCCGGTCACGGGATCGACCGGGTTCGCGATCGCCCGGACATCCGCCCGATCATCGAGAAAGTCAGCGGGATCAGCACCCGGCGACCACTGAATCGGGACGACGTGGCTCAGGTCGTCGGCCAGAAGTTCGGCCCCGCCCCCTTGCCGGAGGACTTCGGCCAGAACCCAGGCGTCGGCCGCCGTCTGTGGTTCGCTGGCGGCCATCGACTGGACCGCCTGGTCGAGGGCCTCGATCGCCTCGACGTTTCGCCCTTGCCAGGCCAGGCAGATCCCCTGGTTGAACCGGGCGTGCGAATCGCTCGGGTCGCGATCGGCGAGTTCGCCAAACACGCGAGCCGCCTCGGCGAGGTCTTCGAGGTCGCGACCGCGAAAATGGGCGTCCCAGTCGTCACGACGACCGGGCAGAGGGGTCAAGAACCGATATTCCGCGCGAGCCGCTTCGGGAAGGTCGCCCACGTTCGCCAGGACGTGCAGGGCGTGGGTCGCCGCCGGCTGTTCCGGTTCGAGCCGCAAAACCCGCCGCCAGCAAGCCCAGGCCGCGATTGGCCGCTGGAGCCTCAGATGATCCCACCCCTCATGGACAAGACCCAGGATCAATTCGTTCGGTGCGGTTTCGGACATCGGAGATCAGAACCCTGAAGCCATGAAGCGGATCATCGGCGAGCGACCAACCGCCATTGTGCAACGAAGCCAGACGTCGGGGCCATCCCTCTTGCACCGGAAAAGCGAAGAATCGACCCTCGAAGACGGTTCAATTCGCCGTGTTTTCACCATCCAGCATTTCGCGCCGCAACTGGTGGTTTGCCGTGAAGTAGCGTCGGAGTCGGATCGCCAGGAGAATCAGGACGCTGATGGCGACGGTCGTGCTGATTCCCAGGTAAAGCAGGATCTGGTAGCGGATCGCCTGGCCGACGTCGGCTCCGGCCAGAAGCTGACCCGTGGTCATTCCGGGGATGGCGACGATCCCGGCGATCATCATGT
>JAJYCH010000427.1 GCA_021778575.1 Planctomycetota bacterium | reverse complement strand
GGGATCTCTTCGGTCCGGTGTGCGATTTCTCGGACCTGTTCGCGGCGTTTCCGGCGGTTCTCCGACTGCTCTCGCCAGCAATCGACGGACCAGAGATCGAGCCGGAAGACGGCGGGCACGAGCCGGGTGCTGATGATTTCGACCTCAACCCCCGAATGCAGCCGAGCCCGAGCCTCGACGAAGAACGCCCGTTGGTTCGCCGAGAGAGGGACGGGAACCACCTGGCCTCGAACCAGGATCGAGGCGTCGACCCCGGTAACCAGGCCAGTTTCCTCACCGAACAGCTTTTGGCCAAACTTTTCGAGCGATTCCCGCCCTGGCGACTCCTGGAGCAAGATCACATCGGCTCCGACCGCCGCCAGTTCGTTCAAGGCGTTCAGGTTGCCGATATCGCAGTTCAAACTGGCCACGCGAATGACGGTCTCCGACGCGGTCGGTGTGTCGGGTCCGGTCGCCAGCCGGAGCAAGCTCCACGGCTCGTCCGCGAATCCGAACAGGCAAACCAGCCAGCCCACCGCCACAACAGTCATCCACCGGCGGTTTGGTCTCGCGAACCCCGTCGCGACCAGAATCAGCCCCGGAACCAGCCAGATCCAGACCGGGAAGACGGTCAACGCGGCCAAAACGTCGAATCGTCCGCCGTAACTGACCGAGATCCCGATGAGTAGCACGGCCGACAGGATCGGTCCAGAGGCCGCGATCAAGGATCTCAAGCGCTGCCGATTCATGTCGGTAGGTCCTCGGACGGGTGTCCGCTTCCGAGTTTCTTCGGAGGGATGCTCTCATCCTATCCACTCGCCTCGCCGTATGCGACCTTGAGCCGGATCGCCCCATCTGGTAATAACTTGGATAGTGCCGGAGGAGGACTCCGGGTCGGTTGGGGAGTCCAGGGAGAGGGACCTCGTGCTTATCACCTTGATCGCGGCTCGGGTTCGCCTGGCGGCCAGTCTGGTCTTGATCCTCGGGCTTTTCATCGCGGATTCGTCGGGGCAGACCCCCGAACCGCCTCGCCAGATCCCCGACGGACTCAACTTCGCCAACGGACTTTATCGCAAGCGTCAGTACGACCTCGCGGCCGAGGAATACGAGAAGTTCCTCAACAGTCGCCAGCCCTCGACGACTCTCGACATCGGCGACGCCTGGTTCGGGATGGGCAACGCCCGGCTGTTCCTCGGCAAGTATCAGGAAGCTCGCCAGGCGTTCGAGTCGTTCGTCAAGGCCGCTCCCGACCACCCCAACGCCCCGACCGGTCGCTATCGGATCGGCGAGACGGCTTACGTTCTCGGCGATCTCCCCGCCGCCCGCCAGGCTCTCGAAGAGTATACCGGGACCAACTCGGGGGATCGCCGCTACCTCCAGGCGGCGTGGTCGCACCTGGGTGACGTCGATTTCCGGCTCGGCGACCTCCCCGCCGCCCGCAAGGCTTATGAGAGCGCCCTGACCGGCAACCCCCAGGGGGCCTTGCCGAACAAGGCACGACTGGGACTGGGGCGAGTTCTCGCCGCGCAGACCGAGACCGAGCCGGCGCTGAAGGTTCTCCGTACACTGGCCGCCAACGGTGGTCCGGAATGGTCCGACCGGGCCTGGATCGAGGTCGGCAAGATCGAGACGACGCTGGAGCGCTGGCAAGCGGCGGCCGACGCGCTCGAAACGCTCGAAAAGACGACTCCCAAGAGCCCGCTGGTGGCCGAGGCCCGGATCGAACGGGCCGAGGCGCTCGGCAAACTGAACAAGCCTGAGGAAGCCGAGGCGCTCCTGCGGCTGGTCGCCGACGATCCCACCCAGCGGCTGGCCCCTCAGGCGGCCGACGCCCTGGGGGCGTCGCTTCTGGCCCGAGGGCAAGCGGCCGACGCTCTCACTGCGTATGACCAGGCGATCGGCAAGCTCGCGAATTCGCCGTCGGTCTCGCTCCTGCGTTATCACGCGGCCGAGGCGATGCTGGCGCTCGGCAAGTTGAACGAAGCCCGGACGCGGTTTCTCAAGCTCGCGAATGATGACCCGGGAGCCTCGACGGCCGACGACGCCATGCTCCGGGCCGCCTCGATGACGCTCGACGCCAAGGACCCGGCCACCGCCCGACGGATTGTCGCCGTCTTCGCCACCAAGTTCGCCGAGAGTCCGCTCCGAGGCGATGCCCGGCTGATCGACGCCCAGGCCGCGCTCGCTCTTGGCCAGCCGAAGGACGCCATCGCGATCCTCGAAAAGTCGCTGGTCGAGGACAAGCCCGCCCCAGCCGTCGTTCAGGCGACCTATTTCTATCTCGGCGAGGCCTATCAGAAGGACAACCAGCCCGACAAGGCGACCGAGGTCCTCGCCAAGCTGGCCCAAGGGCCCACGCCGATCGCCAGCAAGGCCCAGTACCTGATCGGTCAGAACGACTTCGACGCCGGTCGTTACGAGCCGGCGATCGTCGCTCTCGAAAAGTATGTGGCCGACAATCCCCAAGGGGAGTTCGCCCCGCACGCGCTGGCGCGGATCGCTCACGCCCAGAGCGAGCTGAACCGGCCTGACCAGGCCGAGGCCACGCTGGCCAAGCTGACCGAAGCTTATCCCAAGAGCCCGACACTTCCGCTGACCCGGTTCCGGCTGGCCGAGGCCGCGCTGACCGCCAAGCGGTACGACCGGGCCATCAAGCTGTTCCGGCTCGTGGCCGATTCCACCGATCCCGTCCAGCAGGTCCGGGCCCGTTCCGGCCTGGGCTGGTCGCTTCTTGGAGCCGGGCAACCGGCCGAGGCGGCCGTGGCCTTCAAGGCGGTGCTCGACGCCGCGCCGGAGGACAGCCCGCTCGCCCCCGAGGCCGCCGTCACCCGAGCCTTCGCTCTGAACCAGGCCAAACAGACTGACGAGGCGCTCCTGGCCTACGCCTCGGCCGTCGACAAGTATCCCAAATCGCCGCAGGCCGGCCCGGCGGCCCTGGCGCTGGCGAGGCTACAGGTTGAGGCAAAGAAGCCCGAGGACGCCGCGAAAACCTTCGCCCGGATCGCCCAGGATTACCCGACAACGGCCGGTGAACCGCTCGACGCGGTGCTCTCGGAGTGGGGCTGGACCCTGATCGAGGCCGACAAGCCGAGCGAGGCCGACACCATCTTCGACCGGCTTCTGAAAGAGTTCCCCGAAAGCTCGCGGGTTGCCGATGCCCGGTACAACCTGGCGGTCTCGGCGTTCGCGGCTCGGAACTTCGATCGGGTTTTCGATCTGCTCAAGCCGGTCATCGCCGAAGGGTCGACCGTCCGCCCGCAATTGGTCCGGCCCGCGCTCAATCTGTATGGTCGGACCCAGGCCGAACGCGCGGACTGGGTCGGGGCCGCCGCGACCTTCAACCGGTTGATCGCCGACGACACCGAGGGGACGTTCCGCCGCGAAGCCCGGTTCTGGAAGGCCGAGGTCGCGTTCAAGTCGGGTGATGCGAAGTCGGCCGAGCCCGAATTCGCCGCCCTTGCCGCCGAGCCGGCGTCCGAGACCGACTTCAAAGGGTTGAGCGCGACCGCGAAGGCCCGACGGGTCCAGGCGCTGGCACAACTCGGCCGCTGGGACGAGACTCTCGCCGCCGCCGATGGTTTCAAAGCCACCGACCCCACCGACCCGCTGATGCCCGAGGTCGACTACGCCCGAGGTCGAGCCTGCCAGGGACTGGCGAAATTCGACGAGGCTCGCGAAGCCTTCGACCGGGTGATCGCCGCCCGGAAAGGGACCGAACTGGCCGCCCGAGCCCAGCTCATGCGCGGTGAGACCTATTTCCATCAGCAAAACTTCAAGAATGCACTCCGCGAATATTACCTGGTGATCATCCAGTACAATGCCCCCGAATGGCAGGCGATCGCTTATCTCGAAGCCGGCAAGGTTCACGAAAAGCTCGACCAGTGGAAAGAGGCGGTCGAGAATTACGAGCAGCTCCTCCAGACGCCGTTCCCCAAGGACAAGAACGTCGTCGAGGAAGCCACCAAGCGTCTCGAAGCCGCGCGGGCCAAGATCGCCCGGCCCGCCGGCGCGGAAGACTTGCGAACCCGGTGAACTGGAGACCATCCCGGATGCGATTGCCCCGGTGGCCGATCTTCACCGGCGTAATCGTTGTCGGCCTGTTTGTCTCGTTGGTCGTCCGAACCTGGCCGACAGCGATCTCCGAAACCTTCGAGGTCGAGCCGATCGGGATTCGCTGATCCAGAACGTCAGTCGGTCACATGCCGGTTGTCGTTCCAGAGCCGGATGACCGGCTCGTCGGGGTTATGCTCGTAGCCGAGAATACTGAGCGCGGCGGTCCCGAGCAGGAACATCCGGCCGTCGCCGGTCGGCAGCTTGAGCCATCGGGCGGCCAGAACCCGGCAAAAGTGGCCGTGGCTGAAGACGAGAACCCGGCCGTTGATCCCTCGGAGGTGAGCGATCACCCGGTCGGCCCTGGCTCCGACGGTCTCGACCGACTCGCCACCCGGGCAACCGTCGTCGAAGAGGAACCAGGTGGGGTTTTCCTTGCGGATATCGACGGTCTTCAGCCCTTCGTAGTCGCCATAATTCCATTCAACCAGGTCGGGCATGACCTCGGCTCGGTCGCCAAAACCGGCGAGGGCGCAGGTCTGGCTGGCCCGGATCAGCGGGCTGGTGAGGACCTGGGTGAACGTGTGACCGGTCAGCCGTTCCCCCAGACTCACGGCGTTCCGCTCGCCCCGAGCCGTCAACGGGATGTCGGTCAGGCCGGTATGCTGGCCCGAAATGGCCCAGGCGGTCTCGCCATGCCGGGCCAGGTAAATCTCAGGAAGGGCGGTATCGCTCATGCGAAAGGGCCTCGTCGATTTAATGGTCGGTGGTCCGTGTACTCAAGATTTCAGCACTTCCATCGCGGCGTTCCGGCCGTTGACGGCGATCACGCTGCCGCCGGGATGGGTACAGGCTCCGCAAAGATAGACGCCGGTCATCGGCGTTCTGGGGGTCAGGCGACGGTCCCAGAGGTAAGGCGGCAGGATCTCGCCCTGAAAAATATGGCCACCGATCAGACCGACGTTGCGCTCGATCTCGGGAGGCCCCAGAACCTCGGC
>JAJYCH010000426.1 GCA_021778575.1 Planctomycetota bacterium | reverse complement strand
ATACGCCTAATTCCCAATCCTCGCACATCGCCGTGTGCGGCTTTTCGCTATCCTCACATTCAAAAACATAATGAAATGAATAGGGGATTTTCCTCAGCGGTTTTTGAGGCGGTCCAAACAGTGTTTTTTGATTGAAGAGATCCTGCCATTCCGCCTTCCATTCACCGACAACCTTGCGAATTTCAAGGTCGATAATTCGTTTCGGTCGCACTATTCCGAGGGATACTTTCTCGGATTTATAGAGAGTCTTGAGTTGGTTGACTGTGAAATGTGGAATTCGGTCGATCAATTCGCGACGCTCAACCCATTTGTTCCTCGTTGATATCGGCTCTCCGAGAATACGAATCGAGTCGAGATGAGGCTGTCGACTTTCTTTACGAGTATCCCTGTGCTTCGAGTGGGAGTCGAGCCGTAATTCAATCCATTGGTATTTTCGAAATTGCTGGCCTGAGGGCCGATAACGATAATCAATCGGATAAAGTCGAACCCATTCGAGAGATTCGGTCAACCCAGCGGTGCAGACTAATTCTTGATACCCACGCGACGGATGGGGGTAAGTCATTACAGTGATAAGTACTTTAGTAAGATCAGATTGTGGATTCATTAGTTTATCCCCAGGTGAACAATCGGAAGGCCTGTGAGTTGGGATACGGAGTTGGCAAGACGACTCCGGTGGCAATTACTCGGGTTGCCCTCCATGCACACCAGCACGCTCGGCTTCTGATTAACCAATTGCGAAACTTCCTCAATCGAAGTCACTTGGTGCTTGAGCGTAATTGCCTCATACTGATCGAACATATCCTTTCTATCGCCGTCAGGCGGATAGAGTCGACGAACCTCGGACTGAATTCCAAGTTCGGCGAAATGCTGATATTCGATGGAGAGGTGACCCAGAAGGCGCGCGAACGTTCTTTTATGAAATCCATATCGACGCGCGATAGGATTGCTCCGCACATCGATGACTCGCTCGATTCCAGTATCAACAAAAAGATTCAAAAACTCATCGATACAAACACCTTCATATCCGGCTGTATAGACTGAAAGCTTGGCCTTCTTTCGCGAAACGAGTTTCTGCCTTTCGCTGTTTACGGTATAAGCGGGATGGTGTTGATAAACGTATTCAAGGAGACTTTCGTTTGAAAGACCGCCAAACTCCCGAATGATCCTCATAATTTCTCGCTCAACCCCTGTGCTAACTCCAGAGATATCGTATCTAAGATCTGGGTTGAGCTTCCAATCCCGCTCTCCATGGCAAACGACATAATTTGTTGAGCTAAGCTTTTCAATTTCCTGATACATTGCAAACGAAAATGGTCCAAAAAGATAAGGCACAAATCCATAGAACGAATTCCCACCTCGCGTCTCAGACTCATGTCGGAGCAAAAAACACCACTTCATCAATTCGATACGCTGGACAGGTCGCCCCGCATACCTAAGCATCAGAAGCAGGATTTTTTGCCGATTCAACACGGTCAGCACCTCTGCCCTAGTGTTTGCGAATAATCAGTTGAGCCTGATCTCGTGCGAGACGCACTGATCGAATATAAGAAGCATTGGGCGAGGCTAGATCATGACGTTCCTGAAAGCTCTCAAATATACCCAAGATCCGCCAACCGCTGCTGGATCTCGGCGTCTTCTTCCTCGGTGTAGGCTGCCTCGACCGTCTCGGGCACGGTGGGGGTGCCGTTTGATCCAGCGTCAAGCGTCACCGGCGGGACAATAGCCGGATCGAATAGTTCCGATAACACTCGGCCATCCATGTCACTCGGGACGGGCACTCCCAGGAGGTGCAGGACCGTGGGCGCGATGTCGAGCAGGTTCGCCGGTTGCAGCGTCGCTCCCGGGCGGACTCCGGCTCCGCTGGCGATCAGAACCCCTTCCATCCGGTGGTCGCCGGTCGGACCGAACGATGGCGAGATCAGTTTATTGGTCGTGAAGTCGTGGAGGCCGATCGTCCGGTATCGCCAGTCGCGAAGGACCACCGTCAAATCGGGCGCGAGGTGGGCGTGCGGGCCGCTATACAGGTCCTCGCGTTCGAGGACTTTTTCGACCAGAGGCTCGCCGGTCACGGGATGCGGGATCGCCAGGAGACCGGCCTTGAGTTCGTCGAGCAAGGCCCGGACGTCCTCGGGCTCGACGCAACCTTGCGGCTGACGCCCCTTTTGATTGATAAAGATCTGGCCGAAGTTGCCTTGCGAATAAACTTTCGTCTTCGACCAGTCGATATGACGCTTCGACAGAAAGGCCGACTCCGCCAGTCGCTCCAGACCGCCGGTCTGCTTGCCGCGGAACCGGCCGACGCGCTGCTCGGCCAGGCCGAGCTTCACCATCACATTATAAAACCACTGAGGGGTGACGCCTCGGTCGTAGAACCACTTCTTTTGCTTGACGTAGAACGAGTCCTGCAAGGCGATATCGCCGCGTTCGAGGAGCCAGACGTTGAAGTTGACGTACCACTCGATCGGGCCGAAGCCGTGGTCGCTGATCAACAGGAGCGTCGTGTCGGGCGGTAGCTCGGCCTCGATCGCCCCGACTCCCTCATCGAGCTTTTTCCAGAAATCGACGTAACCGGCCTTGATCGCCGAGAGGTCGCGCCCCTTGGCCTCGCGATGGGTGGGCTCCCAGGCGTGCCAGAGTTCGTGCTGGATCCGGTCGGTGGCCATCAGGTCGAACATGAAGAGGTCCCAGGGGCACCGCTTCATCAGAAACCGGACGGTTTTCAGGTGATGGTCGAGAAATTCGGTCAGATCCTGGAGCGCTCCGGCCTCGTTGCCGCCGTCGTGAACGGTGGTCGACCACGGGCGATAGGGGCCGCCGATCGCCTGTTCGAGTTCGGCGAGGATCGCCGGGTCGCTGGCGAAGTCGGGCGCATCGGCCGGGCTGAGGAAGTCGCCGAGATAGAAGCCGGGCGCCTTCCGCGCGGGATAGCTCATCGGGACGCCGCCGGCGACGGTCGACTTGCCGTGCCGCCCGGCCACTTCCCAGACCAGCTCGGTCTGAATCGCTCGCGACGAATTCACTCGTCCATGCAAGGGGTCATGAGCGAATTCGAGAAACTCGAACACGCCGTGTTTACCCGAATTCTTGCCGGTCATGATCCCGGTCCAGGCGACCGGGCTCAGCGGCGGGAAGACCGACTGAAGGGTTCCCGACGCCCCCCCGGCCATCAACCGAGCCAGATTTGGGAGATCCCCCGCATCGGCCAGGGGTTTGACCAGATCCCACGTGGCCCCGTCCAGACCCAGCACAAAAACCTTCATCAACCACTGTCCTTCCCTGGCCGGGTCCGACCACCCGACCCACGCTCACTCGGTCGATCCAAAAATCTCCAGGGTGATGATTTTACCGCGCCCGGGGTGCGAAACGCGATCCCCTGGCGAAACCACGCGCGGGACACACCGCTCAAAACTACGTCAGGCCTGATACAAAATCGAGCATCGGTATTATTGCGACCTCATGACAGCCGTCAAGCCGAGAATTTTTCGAGAACCGCAAATCGTTTTGACACAATTCTTTAGCAAAAATTCTCGAAACAAATCCAAACGATGACCGAGTTTCTGGCACGGCGGGTGCTCTGTCACAATTTGTAACTGACTCTGATAAATTTGAAATCGTGAAGTATTCATAAGTTTGACGTCATGAATCACGAGCAAGCGTCGTTCTCCCTGGCTGTGCCCGGCTCCCTCGGGGGGAGCCGGGTTTTTTCGTTAAGTTCAGGAGTTGACTCCTGGACGGGATCAAGAAGAATCGATAGTGTTTACAAGTAGGGGCGCGACCGTTTACTCTGTTATCCGTTGCCCCTCATGCCTGGTCGATCGCGACTCGCTTCTGATCTCCCCACGTTGGCCGCGATTGATCGTCCCCGCTGGTTCCTCTGTTCGTCATTTAATTCGTTAGAAGGAGTCCGAGCATGCGAAGTGCTTCCCGAGTTCGCTCGCGCGGCGGTTTCACGCTGATCGAGCTGCTGGTCGTCATCGCCATCATCGCCGTTCTGATCGCCTTGCTCCTGCCGGCGGTTCAGGCTGCCCGCGAAGCCGCCCGACGCTCGCAGTGCATCAACAACCTGAAGCAGGCCGGACTGGCCATTGCCAACTACGAGAGTGGCAATGGTTGCTACCCGATGGGAACCATGGCGATCCAGGAGAGGCCCAACTCGACCGACTGCGGCGCGCGGTTGGTGCCGATCTGGCTGGGCCTGTTCCCGTACATGGAACAGACCCTGGTCTTCAACGCGTTCAACTTCTCGTACCCGGCCGGTGGATCGGCAGCGGTTCTCGTCGTGAACTCGACTTCGATGGCGACCCAGGTCAACTCGTTGATCTGCCCGTCGGACCTGCCGAACAAGGCGCTGATCTCGGGATCGGGCAACTATTACGCCAAGTCCTCGTATGGCGCGGTCACCGGCAACAACGACATCTTCCGCTGGTACTATGGCTGCCCGACCTCGTATAGCCAGACCTACATTTCGCCGGACGGGGTTTTCGGCTACGACCGGACCTACAAGGTGGCCGACGTCACCGACGGCACGAGCAACACCCTGTTCATGGGCGAGACCTCGAGCTTCAAGAACGATCCCGACACGGTCTTCCAGTCCTGGACCCGGACCGCGTGGTTCGGCAGCGCCGCGGCCGGCTCGAGCCGCTTGAACGGCTGGGCAACCTGCGTTCCGGCGATCAACGCTTCGTTCCTGTACGGCGACGCTCCGTCGGACAGCACCTACTATGACCAGTGGTATCTGAACGCGGCGACCTCGGCGGTCAACCTGACCTTCGGCCAGTTCGGCTTCCGGAGCATGCACCCCGGCGGCGCGAACTTCGTCTTCGGCGACGGCTCGGTCCACTTCCTCAAGTCGACGATCCAGACGGCCGGGCCGGTCGTCAACGGCAATCTCTCCCTGGGTGTCTACCGGAAACTGGCGACCCGAAGCGGTGGCGAAGTTGTTTCGGCCGACTCTTATTGATCGACTCGCTGCTCGCTGCTCATTCGACTTGCTCAGTCCCAACCGGATCGCGGAGCCCCACTTGATGAATCGGAGCTATTGGATTG
>JAJYCH010000425.1 GCA_021778575.1 Planctomycetota bacterium | reverse complement strand
GACGTTCGGCGCTGGAGTCGATGACGACCAGCCTCTCTGATCATCGAACAGCCCAGGAGCCCTACCCATGCGAATTTGCTTGTTACTTGTTGCTCTCGGACTGGTCGGCACGGCCGAGGCCCCCGCTCAGCAACCCGCGCTGAACCTTATTGGCACCCTCGATGGCCATACCGAGGCGGTTTACTCGGTCGCGTGGACTCCGGATTCGAAGTCGATCGTGACCGGTGGATTCGACCAGACCGTCCGCCTCTGGGATAGCGCGACTCGCAAAGAGATCAGGCGGTTTGATGGTCATACGGGGCTGGTTCTCTCGGTCGCGATCGATCGCGACGGTCGGCAGATTCTTTCGGGTGGCCTCGACAAGACCGCGAAGGTCTGGCAGATCCCCCCGACCACTCCCTCGAAGATTCTTGCCGACAACCCCGCCAGCGTCCGGGCGATCGCGCTGAAGCCTGATGGTAAGCAACTGGTCGCCGGCTCCGGAAAACTGATCAAGATCTGGGATCTGGACACCGCAAAGGTGATCCGCGACCTCAGCGGGGCGACCGAGGAGATCGAATCGGTTGCCTGGCGGCTGGATGGCAACCAGGTTGCCTCGGGGGATAAGGGGAAGATGATCCGGCTCTGGGACCCGGCCTCGGGAGCCGAACAAGGAACGATCGAGACCCCATCCGACACGATCCTCGGGCTGGCCTATCTTCCCGATCATCAACAGATCGTCTCCGCAGGCTCCGATGGTGTCGCGCGACTCTGGAAGCTTCCGGCGGGAGTGACCAAGGCCGAGGCCATTCGGACGTTCGCCGGCCACAAGGGGCCGATCCTGGCAATCGGTCTGGATGCCTCGGGCAACCGGCTCGTCACCGGATCGGCCGACAAGACAGCCAAGGTCTTTGAAGTATCCACAGGGAAAGACCTGTTCACGCTCGAAGGACACGGCGACGCCGTCAAGACCGTCGCGGTCACGGGTGATGGTCAGAAAGCGATCACCGGCTCGACCGACAAGACCGTCAAGGTCTGGAATCTTGCCGATGGCAAGCTCATCATGACCTATCCCGCCTTCCCCAGTCCGATCAACACGCTCGAAGTTGGTCCTGACGGCAAGACGCTTCTGATCGGTCTGGCGGACGGATCGGCTCGCATCTTCGATCTGTCGATCGCTGATCCGACGAAGGCGGATCGCCAGACCATCCCCTCGCAGGGCGGTCCGATTACTTGCTCGGCGATCCTGCCGGGCAATCCGACCGTGGTCCTCGGGTCCGAGGACAAAACGATCAAACTCTGGCCGGTGGTCAGCCCCGGCGTCCTGAAAAACCTCGCGGGACATGCCAGTCAGGTTTACTCGGTGGCCTGGTCGCCCGACGCGTCCAAGATTCTCACAGGCTCGGCCGACGCCAGCTCGCGGCTCTGGGATCTGGCGCAGGGAACACTGATCAAGACCATGGATAAAGCTCATGCCAACGTCGTCTATGCCGTGGCGTGGAGTCCAGCCGGAGACGTATTCGCCACGGGAGGCGACGACAAGCTCGTGAAGTTCTGGAACCCTGCCGATGGCAAGGAACTTCGGAAAGGCGAGGGGCATTCCGCGCCGGTCTACTGTCTGGCGTTCCGCCCTGATGGTGGTCAGGTCGCTTCGGGCTCGGTCGATAAGTCGATCCGGCTCTGGAACGTCGTCGATGGTAAACAGGCGAAAAAGCTCGATGGGCATCCCGACGATGTCTATGGCGTGGCATTCAGCCCCGACGGCAAGAAACTTGCCTCGATCGGTTACGCCGGGAACCTGTTGACCTGGGATACCGAGTCCGGTAAGCCACTGACAAAGCAAAAGCTTGGCCCCGGAGTCATGGGCTACGGGATCAGTTGGAGCCCCGATGGGAAGGTCGTGGCGGTCGCGTGTTCGGATAATAAGGTCTATCTTTTCAGCGTTCCTTGATGAACCGGGTGGGCGGCGGATCAGGTCGCCCGCCCGGTCATTTTGCGGATTACTCGATCGACTCGAAGATCGTGGCGACTCCTTGGCCCTGGCCAACGCACATGGTGGCCAGGCCGAACCGGGCTCCTTCATCACGCATCCGGTGCAACAGGGTCGTCGCGATCCGGGCTCCGCTGGCACCCAGCGGGTGGCCGATCGCCAGCGCTCCGCCTCGGGTATTGACTCGCTCCTCGGGCAAACCTAGCAGTTTCAGGACCGCCAGGACCTGGACCGAGAACGCCTCGTTGATCTCGAACGCGTCGATATCATTCAGCGCGATCCCGGCGCGGGCGAGCGCCTTCTGAACAGCGGGGACCGGGCCGATTCCCATTTCCGACGGATCAACGCCCGCCACCGCCATCGACTTGATCCGGACCATGGGCTTGAACCCGAGTTCCCTGGCCTTATCCTCGGACATGATCAAGAGAGCGGCGGAACCGACGTTGATCGGCGAGCTATTCCCCGCCGTGACCGAACCGCCCGCCGGATTGAACGCGGGGGGGAGTGCCCCGAGCGACTCCATCGACGTATCGCGGCGAATGCACTGGTCGGATTCGAGCCGGACCTTCAGACCCAGTTCGTTGCGTCCCCAGGTCGGCACGATCTCGGAATGGAACAGCCCCGCGTCGGTTGCATTGGCAGCCAGTTGGTGGCTCCGAAGTGCAAATTCGTCCTGCCTTCGACGCGAGATCCGGTACTTCGCCGCCAGGTATTCAGCGGTCAGACCCATGTTCATGATCGCTTCGCCGTGGCGGGCCATCAGGCTCGGGCACGGGTTATAGTCCTTGGACATGGGGATGTGGTCCATGTGTTCGACCCCACCCGCGATCTGGATATCCTCGCAGTTCGCGGCGATACTCATGGCGGCGTCGTTGATCGCCTGAAGGCTCGACGCGCAGTTGCGATTGACCGTCACGCCCGCCACCTCGACCGGAAGTCCGGCCACGAGCCCGACGATCCGCGCGACGTTGAACCCTTGTTCGCCCTGCTGCTGCACGCAACCCCAGCGCAGGTCTTCGATCAATTTTGGATCGATACCCGTCCGGTGAACCAGCGCCCTGATCAGGTCGGCCGAAAGGTCTTCGGATCGGACATCGCGAAAATAACCCTTGTCCGACGACGCCCGGCCGACCGGCGTTCGCAAGGCATCAACGACCACTGCGTATCTCATGGGACACCGTCCCTTCTGTGAATAAGAATTCGATCAGGCGTTGAACAGCTTCGGAATCGGATAAAACATCGCGCCGGTGCTGGCGTGCCGTTTCATGGTCTCGGTCGGCTCGTACCGTTTGCCAAGTGCCTGAAACGCCGTCAGTCGATCAAGGATCTTGCCGGCCCCGACCGTGTCAGCCCAGCGAAGAATTCCGCCCTTGAATGGTGGGAATCCAATCCCGAGGATCAGGCCCATATCGACGTCCGCCGGCTCGCGGACGATCTCCTCTTCCAGGACCCTTGTGGCTTCGAGCAACATCGGCAAGAACAGGCGATCGGTGATTTCGTCGAGACTCAGCGTTCGCTCGCCCGATCGATATTTCTGAAGGATCGCGTCGAACGCGGGGTCGGGCTCGACCTTCTTGCCCGAGTGCTTGCGGAAGCCGGCACCCGACTTCTGGCCGAGCCGACCGGCCTTGACCATATCGAGCAAGAGCCGGGCCGGGACCGTCCGATCGGGATACGCCTCGATCATCACCTTGCCGGCGTAGGCCGCAGTATCGATCCCGATCAGGTCGTGAAGGGTGATCGGACCCATCGGCATGCCGAACTTCGTCGCCGCCTCGTCGATGGCGTCCATCGGAACGCCTTCCTGGAGAAGCTGGAGCGACTCGTTCATATAAGGCAACAACACGCGGTTGACCAGGAACCCCGCGCAGTCCTTGACCACGATCGGCGTCTTGCGGATCGATTTCGCCAGGGCGACCACCCGGGCCACGGTTTCATCCGAGGTTTTCGATCCCCGGATCACTTCCACCAGCTCCATCCGGTCGACCGGATTGAAGAAGTGCATGCCGACGAACCGGGTCGGGTCGGGGGCGGATTCCGCCAGCCGGGTGATCGAGATCGTCGAGGTATTCGACGCCAGGATCGCTCCGGGCTTCATCACCCGGGCCAGTTCGCGAAACGTCGCGGCCTTGGCCGACTCGTTCTCGGTGATCGCCTCGATCACGATATCGCGATCGGCGAGGATTTCGTTCGCTGTGGACGTGCTCAAGAGTCCCAGCATCTTCGCGAGGTCCTCGGTTGTCGCCCGGCCGATCTTCATCCGGCCGGTGACGACCTCGGCCGCCCGACGGAGCCCATCGGCGAGACGATTATCGTCGACGTCTACCATCGCGGTCGGCAGACCGGAGCGGGCATGGGCCGTGGCGATCCCCGCTCCCATCAGGCCCGAGCCAATCACGCCAACCCGGTGAATCGGCTCGGGAATGAGTTCGGATGTCTCGATCCCGGGATCGCGAGCCAGCCGATTCTGCATGAAGAATACAGCGATCAGATTCGCCGAGATCGGCGACCCCATCACTTCCAGGGCCGCCGCTCGCTCGACCTGCAAGCCCTCTTCCAGAGTGACATTGCAGCCGTCACGGATCGCCTTCAACGCGACCAGTGGCGCGGGATACTGCCCCTTGGTCTTCATCCGGACCGCTCCTTCAGCGGTGGCGAAGGCAAAGGCGAGCTGGTCGGCGGTCAGACCAAGCGGCCCCTGGCGTTTCTCGCGGAGTGATTTCCAGTCGCCGGTCGCCGCCAGGTCGTGGATTCGCCGGACTCCTTCGTCGATCAGTTTCTCGGCGGGAACGGCGTCGAATGCCAGACCCAGTTCGACCGCTCGGCGGGCCGAAATTGATTCACCGGTGCAGATCATCTCGATCGCGTTCAGGCCGATCAAGCGCGGGAGACGTTGCGTTCCGCCCCAGCCGGGGATGATCCCGAGCTTGGTTTCGGGCAGCGCGATCTTGGTGTGCGCCGCGGTCGAGACGATCCGATCGTCCATCGCCAGGATCAGTTCGGTCCCTCCGCCCATGCAGTTGCCATCGACCAGCGCCACGGTCGGAAATGGCAATCGCGCGACCAGGCCATAAAGCTGAT
>JAJYCH010000424.1 GCA_021778575.1 Planctomycetota bacterium | reverse complement strand
TGGACGAGCCGATGGGAGCCAGAAAGGTCGACCTGAGCGGCAAGCTTGCTCCCGACTTCGCGGCGATCACGGCGCTCCTGGTCGAGAAAGTCGAGCCGGGATCGAAGGTCGAGGGGCGTCCTCGAGGCTTCCACGCCACCGGCTCGATCGGCAATTCGCCGGGTGGCTGGAAGGGGCTTGACGCTGAATTTGGCTTCGAGCTTGTTGGAGCCGACATTTATGGAATGAAGTTCGGCGCGACTCCGGTTGTCCTGCTCGCCCGGAACGGCAAGCTGGCCTTCGAGCCGATCAGCACGTCGATCAACGAGGGACACATCCGGCTCGAACCGGAACTGGATCTCGATGCGCCGGGCGGTGCGGTCCTCCGGCTGGCGAAGAACTCGAACATCCGCGAGGCCCGGATCAACGACGAGGTCTCGAAGCGGGTTCTGGCCTATGTCGCGCCCATTCTCGATCAGGCCACCCGCGCCAGTGGTCTGGTCAGCGTTGACCTCGACCACGCGGAATTTCCGCTGGGCGCTGGTCGCGGCAGGCAGGCGAAGGTGGAGGGGGCGGTCGTCTTCCAGGATGTCGAGTTCGCCCCCGGCCCACTGGCCGCCGACATTCTCGCCGCGATGGGTCGGCGCGACCTGTCGCTGAAGCTCGACCAACCGGTTACCTTGACCATCGCCGACGGCCGGATCAATCAACGAGGTCTGGCGGTTCCCATCGGCGAGCTGACCCGGATCGAGCTGACGGGCTGGGTCGATTTCGACCGGAAGCTCGGCCTGGTCGCGACGATCCCGGTCACGGCCGCGATGCTCGGCAATAATCCGCTCCTGGCTGATATCGCGGCCGGGACCAAGGTTCAGCTCCCGATCTCGGGATCACTCGACAAGCCCGAGATCGACCGCGAGGCGTTCTCGACGAACATCCAGGAACTCGGCAAGACCCTGCTAACCCGTGGAGCCACCCGAGGGGCGCTGGAATTGCTGATGCGGATGACCCGGCCCAGAGATCCCGACGCGCCGGTCACTCCGCCCGCCCCCCGACTGACCCCCGAGGAACGGAAGGCCCAGCGTCAGGAGAAAAAGGCGATCCGCCGGGGAGAGATCCCGCCGCCTCGGGCTGATCCGCCAAGATCCTGAGTCTGGTAGATTCGGTCATCGACTTGCCCGGCCTCTGGACCGCGTGCCACAATCTAAAGAGCTTTGGACTGAATCGGCTTCGATTTTCCCGCACTGGAGGCGAGTCGCCATGTCTCGATCGTTACGGTTGAATGTGACTCTGGCCATCCTCTGCGGGCTCGTGGGGACTGTCTTCGCCCCTTTTCCGGCAGCAGCCGACGTCACTGGTCCCGAGGTCGAGCGAGCGATCAAGAATGGTGTCCGCTTCTTGATCAGGCAACAACGAGCGGATGGCTCGTGGCCCGAGATCGACGAGGACGCCAAGACCGGCACGACCAGCCTGGTCACGCTCGCACTCTTGACGGCGGGCGAGCCGGTCGATTCGCCGCACATCACCCGGTCGCTCGAATTTCTCCGACGCTACGATCCGGGGCAACTCGATAGTGTCTACGCCGTCTCGCTCCAGACAATGGTCTTCGCGGCGGCCACTCCCAAGACCGACATTGTCAAGATCCAGGCGAACGTCGACTGGCTCCAGGAAGCCCAGCTCAAGCCGGGCGATCACGCGCTCTGGCCGGGCTCGTGGTCCTACAAGATGTCGAAGACGCGCCACGGCGACAACTCGAACTCGCAATATGCCTTGCTCGGCCTCTACGCGGCGACCGAGGCCGGTGTGAAGGTCAAGGAAGACGTCTGGAAGCTCGCCCGCGAATACTGGCAGCGGTATCAGATGCGCGACGGAAGCTGGACCTATACGCCCGACGCCAACAACCCCAGCGCCAGCATGACCTGCGCGGGGATCTCCAGCCTGATCATCAGCGGCCTGAAGCGGTTTCAAGGAGCCGAGAAGCTCGTCGGCGAGCACGGCGTCGAGAACTGCGGCAAGGGGACGACCGACAAGCATCTCGACGCCGGAATCAACTGGATGACCACGCACTTCTCGGTCGACCAGAACTTCCCATCGGGCGGCCAGTGGAAATATTACTTCCTCTATGGACTCGAACGGACCGGCCGGCTCAGTGGTGTCCGGTTCTTTGGCAATCACGACTGGTATCGTGAAGGCGCCGAGGAACTCGTCCACGAACAGGACCCGCTCGAAGGGCGCTGGCGCGGCCAGATGTACGAGCAGTACCCCGTCGTCGCGACCAGTTTCGCCTTGCTTTTTCTCGCCAAGGGGCGTTCTCCCGTAATCATCAACAAGCTCCGCCACGGCACCGGGGCCGACTGGAACAACGACGTCGACGACGTCCGGAACCTGGTCGGAGCGGTCTCTCGCGACTGGAACCATTTGCTGACCTGGCAGGTCGTGAATCCTAACGTGGCCCGGCTGGAGGATATGCTCCAGGCCCCGATCGTGTTCTTCAACGGTCACGAATCCCCCACGTTCTCACCCCGAGGCGAGAAGAACCTCCGCGACTTCGTCGAGCAAGGCGGCTTCATCTTCGCCGAGGCCTGTTGCGACTCGAAGGAGTTCGACAAGGGATTCAAGGAGCTGATGGCCCGGCTCTTTCCCGAGGAAGGCTATCAGCTCAAGCCGCTCGCCGCCGATCACCCGGTCTGGCGGTCGAAGTGGCGTCTCACCCCGCAAGACCACCCGCTCTGGGGGATCGAGCACGGTTGCCGGACGGTGGTGATTTACTCGCCCGATGACCTGTCGTGCGACTGGAACCAGATCGAGACCCAGTCCGAACTTCCCCGGGTGACCAAGGCCACCCGGATCGGCCAGAACGTCGTCGACTACGCGACCGGTCGCGAACTGCCGGCCGACAAGCTGGCCGTCCCCGACGTGAAGGATTTCAAGTCGGACCCGGGCCGTCCCGGAGCCTTGAGGATCGCCAAGCTCCGCCACGCGGGAGACTGGAACGTCGCTCCGCTGGCCATCCCCAACCTGACGACCACCCTCCGCGACAAGCTCAAGTTCGACGTGGTGATCGACCACAAGGAACTGTTCCCGACCGACCCGAATATCATTCATTACCCGTTGATCTACATCCACGGTCGAGCCGCGCTGTCGTTTGACGAGGCCGACAAGGTTGCGCTCCGCAAGCATCTCGACCCGGGAGGCGGCACCTTGTTCGCCGACGCCGCTTGCGGGAGCCCCGCATTCGACGCCGCGTTCCGCAAGTTCATCGCCGAACTCTTGCCCAAGAACCCACTGGTCCCGATCCCGCGCGACGACGAGATCTACACCGCGAACACCCGGTTCGACCTCAAGGACGTCCAGTACTCCAAGGCCGCTGGTGGCGGCAAGGATTATCCACAGCTCGAAGGGGTCAAGATCAACGGCGGCTGGGCCGTGATCTACTCGAAATACGACATCGGCTGCGCCCTCGAACGGCATCAAGGGCTCGACTGCAAGGGATACACTTATGAAAGTGCCATGCGGATCGCGTCCAACATCGTGATCTACGCGACCTTGCCCCGGTAAAAAGGGAGAGGTCACACCCCGTCCGGACCCGGCACCGCTCCTCCATCAATGCGTGGCCGCACTCATCCGAAGCTCGTTGACACGGTGAGCCGAGCCGGCGCTGACGGACTGGCCTTGCTGGGTATAATGAGCGACGTGGCGAACCTATCCATGTCATCAGAGCGGACCTCATGCCGATTATCGAGGCGGACGGTCTGACCAAGACCTACCGCGTTGCACAGAAGAAGGACGGGCTGCTGGGGTCCTTGAAAGGGCTTTATCAGCGTGAATACAAGGAAGTCAAAGCCGTTGGGGGCGTCAGCTTCACGATCGAACCGGGGGAGATGGTCGCGTTTCTCGGCCCCAACGGCGCGGGGAAGACGACGACCCTGAAGATGCTCTCGGGCCTGATCTACCCGACGGCCGGTTCGGCGAAGGTCCTCGGATTCGTTCCTTCGGAACGCCAGGATGCGTTCCGCCGCCAGTTTTCGCTGGTGATGGGGCAGAAAAATCAACTCTGGTGGGATCTGCCCGCCGCCGATAGCTTTCAGCTCCACCGCGAGATCTACTCGCTCCCCAAGGCCGACTTTGACAGGACCCTCGCCGAGCTGACCGGACTCCTGGGCGTCGAGAAATTGACCCGTCAGGCCGTCCGCGAGCTGTCGCTGGGCGAGCGGATGAAGATGGAGCTGATCGCCGCGCTGCTGCATCAGCCGAGGCTGCTGTTGCTCGACGAGCCGACGATCGGACTCGATGTCGTGGCCCAGGTGGCCATCCAGAAGTGCTTGAAGAATTATCACGCCCAGCGCGGCGTGACGATGCTCCTGACCTCGCACTACATGCGCGATGTCGAGGCGCTCTGCGACCGGGTTCTGGTGATCACTCACGGTGCGCTGGTTTACGACGGGCCGCTGTCGGGCATCACCGATATGTTCGGTCGGTCCAAGCTGGTCCGGCTCCAGTTCGCGCAAGGGATTCCGGACGATATCGAGCGCTTCGGCGAGGTTGTCAAGCGTGAAGGGCCGACGGTCGACCTGAAGGTCGAACGATCAAAGGTGGCCGAGGTTCTTGCCGCGATCCTCGATCTTCACGTCGTCGACGACGTGAGCGTGAGCGACCCGCCGCTCGAACAGACGATCGCCCGGGTCTTCGAGGAGGGCCGACCGACCCATGACGCCGCCTGATCTCGAACTGGAAACCGCCGGAATCGCCCCGCCCAACCTCCTGCCGGGCGAATTGCCGTACAAAGCCACTCCGCTCCGGATTCCCGGTCGCGGACCGTGGTCAACGAGTCTGAAATATTCCAATATCCTCCGGGCCTCGCTCAAGGAGCGCATGGCGTACCGGGGGGATTTCCTGCTCGGGACCGTGCTCCGGTTCTTGCCGATGGTCACGACGATCCTGCTCTGGAAAGCGGTCTACGAAGGGTCGGGCCAGACCACTCAGGCGGGATTCACGTATCCGGAAATGATCGCATATCTGTTGCTGACGCACATCAGCCGGATGTTTTCGAGCATGCCCAGCCTTGCCGGCGGGATCGC
>JAJYCH010000423.1 GCA_021778575.1 Planctomycetota bacterium | reverse complement strand
CGGCCGACTGGCCGTTCGCCAGGTGAGGAGCCCCGCATCCGCTCAAAGGGTTCCAGAGCGGTAGCCGTCCCGAGCGGATCAGCGCCCGGTTGAACTCGATCCAGGGCTGAAACTGGAGGACGGGGTCCATCAGAAGTCGGTTGGCGGGCTCATACGCGGGTCCGCGAACGTCCTGGAACGCTCGGGTCGCGTAAAGAACGTCCGCCGAACTTAAAATGCGCCCGCCCACCAGGCTCTCGGCGAAAAACGAACCCACGACCACGGCCAGGGTCGCCGCAAAGGCCAACAACTCCCGACGCGGCGAAAGGGTCACGGAGTCTCCCTGCTCTGGGTCGATTGGTTCAAAAGGACGACTCCGCCGTCCCTCGGATCGGGAGCCTATCCGATCAACCAGGTCTCGTCATCGCCAGGTGCCGATCGGCGGACCAGGCTTTAGCGAATCACCTTAAATCACCCGCGCGATCACGCACTTGAGGTATTCGGTTTCCAGGCAGGATGCCGAGACCGGGTGGTCGGCGGCCTGGCCGCGCTGTTCGAGAATCTGGATCGATCGGCCCGAAAGTTCGGCGACCTGGCCGAGGATGTCGAGGAACATTGTTCGATCGACCAGTCCCGAGCACGAACAGGTGACGAGGACTCCTCCCGGTTCGATCACGTTGACCGCCGCACGGTTGAGCCGGAGGTAACCTTTCACCGCGTCTTCGAGCGCCTTGGGATGGCGGGCGAATTTGGGTGGGTCGCAGATCACCAGGCCGAACTTCTGCTCGTGGGCCTGGAGCCGTTCGAGGGTCTCGAAGACGTCGGCTTGCTCGAACCGGGCGGCCTTGGCCCCGTTGAGTACCGCGTTCTGGCGAGCGAGTTCGATGGCCCGCTCGGAGGTGTCGATTCCGAGAGTCGTGGCCGCCTCGCCGTGGATCAGGGCATTGAGCGAGAAGCCGCCGGTGTAGCAGAAGAGGTCGAGCACTCGCTTGTTCTTGGCGTAGGCCGCGACGGCCCGGCGATTGTCGCGCTGGTCGAGGAAGAAGCCGGTTTTCTGGCCCGTGGCGAGGTCAACCGCGTAGGTCACGCCGTGGTCGACGATCTCGATCGGGCCTTCGGGTAAGGTTCCCAGGGCCACGCCTTCCTCGACCTTCAGCCCTTCTTGTGACGGAATGCCTTTTTCGCCTCGAAGGATGATCCCTTCCGCGCCGGTCAGCTCGGCGAGCTTGGCGAGCAGGAATTCCCGACGCTCGTGGAGGGCCAGGCTGGTGAACTGGACGGCGAGCCAGCGGTCGAACCGGTCGACGGTCAGGCCGGAGAGTCCGTCGGCTTCGCTGAAGACGAGCCGGGCGGCCGATTTTGGACCGGCGAGGCCCAGCAGATCAGTCCGGAGCGACAGCGCCTGAACGAGACGACTTGTGAGGAATTCGTCGTCGATCGGCGCGTCTTCCCAGCGGTAGAGTCGGACCCGGATCGCGCTCTTGTGGTTGAACAGTCCTCGGGCGATGAACTGGCCTTCGTAGCTGACGACGATCACCTCGTCGCCCGGCTTCGGGTCGCCTTCGACGCGTTCGATCGAGGTGACGAAGACCCAGGGGTGTCGGGCGAAGAAGGGTCGGGCTCGCCGGGGTTTGATGACGACGAGGGGAAGACTGGCCATCGGTATCGATCTTTCGGTCGTGGAAGACTCAAAGGGGACAGCGGCGGGACGAGACGGAGCCGGATCACGGACCGTCGTCGCGTCCCTTTTCGACCTCGGCCAGGTAGGCGAGGGTCCGGTCGAGCTGGCTGGAGAGGTGGCGGACCCGCAGGAGGCTCTTGATCCGGCAGAGCAATTCCACCTTGTTCACGGGTTTGGTCAGGAAGTCGTCGGTACCGACCTGCACGCCGCGTTCGAAGTCGGCCGGCTCGTTCAGGGCGGTGACCATCAGGATCTGGATGTCGCGAGTGGTCGGGTCGGCCCGAAGTTTCTTGCAGACCTCGAAGCCGGAGAGGCGAGGCATCATGACGTCGAGCAGGAGCAAGTCCGGGTGAAAGTCGGCGACCACCCGGAGCGTATCTTCACCGTCGACGGCTGTCCGGATCTCGCAGTCGATTCCCGCGAGATAGGCTTCGAGCAGTTCGACGTTCTGAATATTATCGTCGGCGATCAGGATTTTCGGGTGACCCTTGGGCAGATCCAAGCGAACGCCTCCAGCGAAGTTGGCAACCGGCCGCGTCAATCTTTCGTCGGAACGAGCGCAACCGCGGGTTGAAGCGGAATCCAGAGTTGATTCTAACCGGATCGGCCGGACTCCGGAATCGGAATCAAAGCCGTCTCGCCCGAGAATTTGGGAGTCGCCGGATTTTCTCGGGGTGGCGGGGGTTCGGTACCGAACCCCGGTTGGTTGGCCGTCGGCCACGATGAGCGAACCGGGGGTTCCGGAGTACCGGAGACCACAGCCACCCATCGACATCAATTGGAGCCCCCAGACAATTCTGGGACAGCCATGGTGGGGTTAATCGAATCGGTAAAGCTCTGCTTGCCCTTGTTCAGCGATGGGGTAAAATGGGATAATGGGAATTGTCCCCTTCGTGCGCTGAATTTCGGCGGAGGCAACCCATCCCCTGCCCGGATGAGGAGGGTCGTCCGTGCCTCTTCGCGATATCGACCGCCAGTTGCTCGACCGTTGCCTTGGCCATCAACCGAAGGCCTGGAACGACTTCGTCGACCGCTACATGGGCCTGATCTATCACGTGATCCATCACGTGGCCCACGCCCGGAGCGTCCCGCTGACGGATGCCGACGTCGAGGACGTCGCGGCCGATATTTTCCTCGAAATCGTCGACGACGATTACAAGGTTCTGCGGTCGTTCAAGGGGAACAGTTCACTGCCGACTTATCTGACCGTGATCGCGCGGAGAGTCGCCGTCCGGTCAATTCTCCAGCGGTTTCGCGAGGCGGAACTCGGTCACTCCACGGCGCATCGTTCGAGTCTCGAAGACGAGAGCCGGGCCGAGGTCGAGCCGATCATCGCGGCCGAGGAAGTCGAGCGGATGCTCTCGCATCTGGGCGAGCGCGAGGCCGAGGTGGTTCGGTTGTACCACCTGAAATATCTGAACTACCGCCAGATCGGCAAGCAACTGGGAATTCCCGAAAACTCGGTCGGGCCGATCCTGGCCAAGGCTCGTCGCAGTCTCAAGCGTATCGCCGAACAGCGCAACGCAAGTTGAAACCGCTTCCATCCGATCGACCCGCCGATCGCCGCCCGGAGCGTTTCGAGCGAGCAAGGACGCCCGTAACACGAGCCGGATCAGGCGCGGACCTCGGTTGGTGATGGTCATTCCGACGACCTTGGTCTTCGCTCCACTTCGTGAACAATACTGCTTCGAGCCGGAGCCGGACTCCGGTGGCTTCGGCTCCGAACAACACAGTCTTGGTCGCAGGCTGTGCGGCGTCAAACGCTCGCTCAGAAATACTGATTCAAGCCGAACCAGATCACCGGTCCTCGGCCAGGAATCAGCGGCTGGGCGACGTCAACGCGGATGTTCGCTCGTTCGAGAAACGAGAACAGAGCAACGTCGATTCCCAGGCCGACACCCACGCCGTTGATCATCGGGCTGAACCGACCGTTGAGGTACGACTGGCCACCGTCGTAGAATACGGACCCGTTGATGTTTCGTCCCTTCAGAATATGGTCGAGCGCCTCGATATCGCAGTCTTCCCAGATCGGGAACCGCCACTCGGCCGAGCCCACCCAGACCGAACTGCCCAGGTTCTGATTGAGATCGAGAGCCCGGAGCCGGTTGCCGCCACCGAGCCGGAAGTAGGGCACGTTATCGGGAAACCCGAGTCCACCGTAGAACTTCAACGCCAGCTTCGTTTTGGAGAGATACCCCAGACCTTCGGGCAACTGGCGAACGACTCCGGCGTCGAGCGACATCCGGACGTAGTCGTAAGTCGAGCCGAGCGCGCGATTGCCGTATTCGGCGGTGACCTCGATCAGCTTGCCGCCGACCGGGTTCCAGACCGGGAACAACGTGCTGAGCCGGAATCGGCCGCCCACCGCCGCGAACGGCTTGCTGACCGGTCGGCCGCTATCACCGGCCCAGAATTCGTTTCCCACACCGTAATAAAGCTCGAAAAAGCCCGCGTCATCGACCAGGAAGCTTGATGATTCGAGAAACCGATACCGGGTGAACAGCCGTCCGCCGGAATGCTGCTTGTCATTGTAAAAGTTGTAGAGCCCTTCCTCGTAGAAGACGCCCGTTGACCATAATGGGTTGGGGAAGTGCAGGAGCGAGAACTGACCGCCGAAAATCGCTTCGCGGAGCGCCGGTTCGGTCCCGGCCCAGAGGGTCGCCTGGTATTTTTCGAGCCGCTGGACCCCCAGCTTGATCCCGCCTCGCTCATAAGTATCGACGAACGGCCCAAAGACGACCGAGGTCCGGTCGAACGCCTGGAACTGGGTCGATTGATCGAGTGGTGACAGGAACGGCGTCGCGCGCCAGGCCACTTCGGGCTTCCAGCGGTTATTGTCGGGCACGGCGTCGAGCAAGGCATGGTCGGGATCGACGATCACCTGTGACGGTCGGCCGGGGGACTGGACCGCGATCACCCAGGCGTCTCCCGTGCGCTCGACGTGGGCGTCGGGAACGTCGTAGGAGCCGCGGTCGGGCCAGATCGGCACTCGCAGCTCGGAGTCGCCGACCTTGCACATCACGACCGTTGGCTCGATCAGCGTCCCCTTCTGGCTCAGCTTGATCTTGATCGGAAGATGCGGCTCCCATTCCCCTGCGGTGCCGATCTCGACCCCGTCGATCGCCCAGTCGAGGTCGCGGTGTTCGATCAACCAGCCGTTGAGAAACGCCCCCCAGTCGACCGAGGGATCGAACGCGATCAGCTCGGCCTGGAACTCGGCGTAGCTGAGCGTTTGCCAGGCATATTTTCGATAGATGAGCCTCATGAACTGCAAGAACCGGTCGGTTCCCATCCGGGTCTCGATCATGTTGATGACCTTGCCGCCCCGGTCGTAGGCCAGGCTGAATACCACTCCCAGGTTCCCCATCTGTTCGAGGTCGCGAATGACCGAGCCGCCGT
>JAJYCH010000422.1 GCA_021778575.1 Planctomycetota bacterium | reverse complement strand
ACGGCATCCGCCGCTACGTCCACCTCGGCACCGGCAACTACAACCCGACCACCGCGCGGATCTACACCGACCTGAGCTTCTTCACCTGCCGGCCCGAGTTCGGCGAGGACGCCAGCGCGCTGTTCAACCTTCTGACCGGCTACTCGCAGGGACAGCACTGGAAGAAGCTGACGATCGCACCGATGCACCTGGCCGATCGGCTGATCGCGCTGATCGATCGCGAACGACGAAACGCCGAGGCCGGCCTGCCCGCGCGGATCATCGCCAAGATGAACGCCCTGGTCGACCCGCACGCGATCGTCGCGCTCGGCGCCGCCAGTCGAGCGGGAGTCCGGATCGATCTGATCGTCCGGGGGATCTGCTGCCTGAAGCCGGGAATTCCGGGCGTTTCGGACAATATCCGGGTGATCAGCATCGTCGACAAATTTCTTGAACACTCGCGGATCAGCTACTTCCAGAACAACGACCAGCCCGAGGTCTTCCTGTCCTCGGCCGACTGGATGCCGCGCAACTTCCGACGACGGGTCGAGATCCTCTTCCCGATCGAAGACCCGAGGCTGCAAAACCGGATCATCGATGGAATCCTCGGAGTCGCCCTGATCGACAACGTGAAGGCTCGCGAACTCCAGCCCGACGGGATCTATCGCCGGGTCACTCCGCCCCAGGCGGGCGAGCCCCCGATCCGGTCGCAAGTGGAATTCCAGAACCTGGCCCGCGAACTCTCGGCGGTGGACACCATCCACCCGACCCGGGTCAAGCCGGAAGCGAATTTCCTGTTTCGAGCCAATGATTTCTGAGCCGAGACCGACATCGAAGGTCTGTTCATCAACGGCTGGCCGTCGCGCGAGCGGACAGGTCCGAGCCGGAAGAAATCATCAATTTTTTGAGCCGGCGATCTCGGTGGTCGACGCTTGATTCCTTCGCGTGTTATGGTAACTCTTATAAGACCACTACGTCAGGTGGTCCTACGCTTCGACCAGTCCGATTCCGGCTCTCAAGTGATTGATCGCCTTTCGGCCGGATCAAGCGTGAACTGCTCAGCCGCCGCTGTACCGCTCCCGTGACAGGAGTCTGCCTCGATGTCGCAAGCCCCACGCCGTCATCTCCGCCTCGAGAACGTGGATGGGGTCACGGTCGTTAGCTTCGTGGACACGAAGATCGTGACCGATGAAAACATTCAGGAAGTGGGCGATCAGCTCTACAGCCTGGTGGAAGACGAGGGCCATAAGCAGCTCTTGTTGAACTTTGGCAATGTACAGTATCTCTCCTCCGCCGCGCTCGGCAAGCTGATCAACCTCAAGAAGAAGGTGGGAGCGGTCAAGGGCAAGCTCAAGCTCTGCTGCATCCATCCCGACCTCCTCGAAGTCTTCCGGATCACCCGGCTCGACCAGGTTTTCGAGATCCACGCCGAAGAACAGGCCGCGCTCGACAAGTTCTGATCGGAAGCCGTTTGATCGGCCTCGACCTCTGCCCCGTAGGGTAGGGCTTGCCCTGCCGTGACCCGATTCCGGCAGGGCAAGCCCTGCCCTACGACAAGAGGAACCTGGAGCCGATGGTCCGCCCGTCATGAGCAGTGATCTCCCCTCGACGCCGATGATGCAGCAGTATCGCGAACTCAAGGCGCGCGATCCCGAAGCCCTCCTCCTCTTCCGGATGGGCGATTTCTACGAGATGTTCGGCGACGACGCCGAGCGGGCCAAGCAACTTCTCGGCCTGAACACATCGACCCGAGAGAAGGGGCCGAACCCCACCCTGATGGCGGGATTTCCCCACTACGCGCTCCAGGAGAAGCTCGCGACCCTGGTGAAGCTGGGAGTCCGCGCGGCGGTCTGCGAGCAGGTGGAAGACCCGAAGTTCGCCAAAGGGGTCGTCAAGCGTGACATTGTCCGGGTCGTCACTCCCGGGACCTTGACCGAGGATGCGTTCCTCGACGCCCGGACCTCGAACTACCTCGCCGCCGTGGTCGAGGTTCGCGGCAAGCTGGGTCTGGCCTGGATCGAGCTTTCGACCGGCCGATTCTCGCTCACCTCCGTCGGCCGGACCGAGCTGGCCGACGAGATCGCTCGACTGAATCCGTCGGAAGTCTTGCTCTCCGAGCTGAGCCTCGAAGCCCCGTGGGCTCGCGCGCTCCGGAACAGCCAGAGTCTGGCGATCACGTCGCGGCCGTCGTGGGACTTCGTGCTCGAACAGGCTCAAAAAGTTCTCAACGAGCAGTTCGGCACGACGACCCTCGCCGGCTTCGGCGTCGAGGACGACTGCCCCGAGGTTCCCGCCGCCGGAGCCTTGATCGCTTACCTTCGCGATACCCAGAAATCAGCGATCGGCCACATCGCCCGGCTCACCCCTTACCACCGCAAGGACGTCCTCGCTCTCGACGAGATGACCCGCCGGAGCCTCGAACTGACCAGGACCCTCCGCGACGCCCGACGCGACGGCTCGTTGCTCCAGGCGATCGACAAGACCTGCACGCCAATGGGCGCGAGGCTCCTGGGCGACTGGCTCACGTCCCCCCTGACGAACCTCGGCCAGATCCTCGACCGCCACGACGCCGTCGCCGAGCTGATCCGCGACGCGAACCTTCGAACCGACCTTCGCGACTCGCTCGAAGCCGCCAACGACCTCGAACGTCTGGCCGCTCGAATCGGCACCGGTCGGGCCACGCCTCGGGATCTCGTCGCCCTGGGAAGGACCCTGGCGCTCTTGCCCAAGATCAAGGCGAGATTGACGGCCCGAGCCTCGAAACGCCTTTCCGAACTCGAAGCCGCGCTCGAACTTTGCCCCGAGATCCGTTCGAGCATCGAAGCGGCGATGGTCGACGAGCCGAAGCTCGCGATCAAGGAAGGCGGCCTGATCCGCGCCGGCTACCACGCCGACCTCGACGAGCAGCGCGACCTGGCCCAGGGGGGCCGGTCCTGGATTGCCCGCTATCAGGCCGAGCAGATCCGCCGGACCGGGATCAACGGCCTCAAGGTTGCCGACAACAAGGTCCAGGGTTTCTACATCGAGATCACCCACGCCCAGAGCGGCCAGGGGTCGAAGATCCCGGCCGACTACATCCGCAAGTTCACCGTCAAGAACGCCGAACGCTACATCACGCCGGAGCTGAAAGAATACGAAGACAAGGTCCGCCACGCCGAGGAACGGGCGAACGCCCTCGAATACGAACTCTTCCTGACCCTTCGCGATCGAGTGGCGGCCGACGCTCCTCGACTGGTCCAGGCCGGTGCGGTTCTGGCCCAGATCGACGTCCTCTGCGGCCTGGCCGAACTGGCGACGAAGCAGGGTTACTGCCGACCCGAGATGGTCGAGTCGCCGGTCCTCGAAATCGAGGCGGGACGTCATCCGGTCCTCGATACCTTGTTATCCCCCGGCGCGTTTGTCCCGAATGACCTCACGCTCGGCCCCGATGGCGGCCAGGTCTTGCTGATCACCGGGCCGAACATGGCGGGTAAAAGCACGTACATTCGCCAGGTCGCCTTGATCGCCGTCCTGGCGCAGATGGGTGGATTTGTCCCCGCGAAATCGGCCCGGATCGGGATCGTCGACCGCCTGTTCGCCCGGGTCGGAGCGACCGACGAGCTGGGCCGAGGTCAAAGTACGTTCATGGTCGAGATGACCGAGACGGCCAACATCCTCAACAACGCTACGGCCCAGAGTTTGGTGATCCTCGACGAGATCGGCCGGGGGACCAGCACGTTCGACGGGGTCTCGCTCGCCTGGGCAATCACCGAGCACATTCACGACCACGTCGGGGCTCGAACCCTGTTCGCGACGCACTATCACGAACTGGTCGACCTGGCCAAAACGAAGCCAAGGCTCCGGAACGCCAACGTCGCCGTCCGCGAGGCCGACGGTGAGATCGTCTTCCTGCACCGGATCATCCCCGGCGGAGCCGACCAGAGTTACGGTATCCACGTGGCGCGATTGGCTGGTGTGCCTGCGCCCGTCCTGAGCCGGGCGCGAGAGATCCTCGCGTTTCTGGAGAAGCAGCACGTTCCCGAAACGTCGCCGGGGCCACTTCCCAAGGTCAAGACCGGCCGGGCCTTGCAGAACAGCCTGTTCGCCGCCCTGCCCGACCCGTTGCTCGACGAGTTGCGCGGTGTCGACCCCGACGGGCTCTCGCCCGAAGCGGCGGTGGAGTTGGTTCGCCGGCTCAAGGGACTGACGGGATAATTCGCTAACGGCGGGCCTAGTTGCGCGGCGAATGGGTGTGAGACGCTAATAGCTTGAAGCGTCGATCACTTCGCCGCCGTTGCGTGTTGCGAGTTTTTGCCAGACTCCCGGTGGGTTGATCTCTCCAGACGGCAAGTAGGTGACGCCAACTTGCCAGGAGTCGATCGTTTCTTTCGTGAAATGGACCGAACCATCCGCCATCAGCACGTTGAGTCCACCGGGATGCAGGCTGGACGCCGCGTAGGTCCGGGCCGAGAATTTAGGTCCCAAGCGTCGAAAGGCGTTAGGGGCGGCGAAGTTGGAGATGATGGTGTCACCGAGTTCGCCGGAGAACCACCAGCCATATCCATCGAAATCATCCAGGGAAGGGACATCTGACCGATTCAATATGGCCGTCGCCCGTTCGGTGACGGCGATAGTGGAGCTGAGTCCATCGACGATCGCAGCGGTCGTCAACGGTGAAAGATCGTTGATAATTCCATTCGCGGCGGCAATCCCTGCCGCACTCGGCGAGCAAATTGGGGTGGCCCCTTGAAATGCAAAACTCAAAAAGGAGCCATACATTCCTCCGTAGGAAGTATAAGCGAAAGACGAATAAGCCTGTTGATTCGGAATTGGGTCACGGAAGTAAGCCACTCGCGGAGATCCAGCACCGCTATCCGACGGACAAGCGAAACCACTAATCGATTGCGGATGAATCGTCGAGTTCTCGGCAGCGAAAACCGACACTTGAAAATTCAAGGCATTATAAATCGATCTTTGCTCGATGAACGGGAGGATGGCCACGAGGAAGCTACGATCCATCAAGAGAGCAGGACATGACGACGGGTTGAAATTGAACCGAGGATCATAAGAGGGGACGCGACCTTGGGGGAAACACTCGGAGGCGTCGTGGTA
>JAJYCH010000421.1 GCA_021778575.1 Planctomycetota bacterium | reverse complement strand
CATGGTCAGCAGGGTGTGCGCCCGGTCGGGCGTCATCCGGAGCAGTCGCTTGGTGATCTCGACGTCGCCCACGACGATCGGCACGCGGGATTCGAGCAAGGTTCGCCAGGCGATCGGGTCATTCTTGACGTTCCAGGGGTCGCCGCCCGAGGGGTAGCCGTTGAATCCCATCGCGACGATCATCACCCGGTCGGCCCAGGTCGGGTCGGTCAAGAGTGCCGAAGCGGCGTCGGTCGCCGCGCCGATCACGACGACGGTCAGCCTCGAATCGCGGGTCCGTCCCTTCGCCTGGTCGATCAGGAAGTCGACACCGCTATTCGGCAACGGTTTGCCGGGCGAGGCGAGCGGCTTGCTTGAACCGGCGATGATCGTCGGGCGAAACTTGGCCGGCAGTTTCGCCGCCAGTTCGCGAGCGTACGAGGCTGAAGTCTCGGCGGCGGGAGCGGCCAGGTTGGGGGCGTGGGTGGTCACCACCCCTTTCAGCTCGATCTCGGGAGCCAGGGCCAGATGGGCCATCGTCCAGTGGTCGTCGACCTCCACTCCGATATCGGTGATCAGGACGACCGGTCGCCGGTCGGGTGCCGTCGTGGCCAGGCTCGTTGTCAGCAGCGCCAGCGCGATTGTCGCGTTCATCGGTTCGACCCCCATCGACGTGGAAGCTGCTTCTTAATTCTTGATTCTACGATGATTCGAGTTCGAAACGACGATTTTCTCGGTTCATTCCCGCTTTTCTCGGTTCTGTCGCCAGGCAAACAGGGCGATGGCCGCCGCCGTCGCCGCGTTGAGCGACTCGACGCCGGGCTCCATCGCGATCCGCCGGGTCGGCCCATTCCGGAGGTGATCGGGCAGGCCAGGCCCCTCGATTCCGACGACCAGACCGAACCGATCAGGGAACGGTTCCGCGCCCAGATCCGGCCCATCGGCCGAGAGCGAGAGCAACGGAACCTCGCTCGAACGCAATTCGCGGATCGACGGCCCCTGTTCGAGCGCGACCTGAAACAGCGCGGTCCCGGCGGCCCGGGCCGACTTGGGATGGAACGGGTGCGCGGCTTCTTGCAGCAAGACCACCCGGGCCACTCCGAACGCCGCGGCCGAGCGAATCACGGCTCCCACGTTCTCCGGGTCCTGAAATGGCACGAACAAGGTGCAACCTTCGGGCCAGGGGGCGTCGGCCGACCACCTGGCCGGTTCGGCCACCCGGACCAGCAACAACGGGGATCGGGTTCCCGCGACATCCAGGTTCTTGAACAGCGGGTCGGCCAGCCGGAACCAGGTTGGCCGGGACGCTAGAGATGGCGGAGGCGACCCCTTGGTGTCGGTCAGCCAACCTTCCACTCGCTCGGGATAACGATCGAGAACTTCCGCGACGATCCGGGGGCCGGCGATCAGCGCCTGACCATGCTTGCGGATTCCCTTGCCGGTCAAGAGGTCGAGCGCCAGCTTGTAAGTCGGGTTCGACTCGCTCGCCAGTTCGCGGACCGGGCCGGAATAGGCGGCCGAATCTTCCTCCAATGTCGCGTCTCCTTCGAGCCGTTCGTAAACGACGATCCGACGGTCGTGCGCGGTCCCGGGAATCTGGTAGGCCCGGTCGAGGACGAGCTTGAACGAATCGGCGTGGCTGGTCCGGGCCTCGGCGATCTCATCCGAGCAGTCAGGCCCTTTCATGAAGATCATCTTGCCGCCGACGGCGAGGCAGTTCCGGACGCGGTCGAGCGTCTCGGGGATCGACGCGACGGCTCGCGTGATGACTCCCTGGACCTTTTTCGGGAACTTCGAGCCGACCTTGCCGGCGAAGACCTCGACGTCGGTCAGCTTGAGCCGGCCGCAGACTTCGGCGAGGAACTCGGCCCGCGCGCCTCGGGGTTCGGCCAGGATCATGCTCACTCCGGGCCGGGCGATCTTGAGCGGGACGCCCGGAAGGCCGGGACCGGAACCCATGTCGATCAGCGGCGACGGGAGTTCGACGAAGTTGAGAACCAGCAAGCTATCGACATAATGCTTGAGAACCATGTTCTCGAAGTTATGAATCCGGGTCATGTTCAGCTCGGCATTGGCCGAGCGGAGCATCCGGTGATAACCCCAGAGCTGGTCAAGCTGGGCGCGGTCGAGAGTGATCCCGCACCCGGCGATGATGGTTTCAAGTGACGTCCGGCCGGGGGTCATTGCGGAGCCTTGGGTCGATCCTGGGTTCTCGTGATCGGACCCATCATAAGGTGTTTGGCCTGCAAAACCAAGGCGATGGGGCAAGGGTTGGCTGCGGCGAACCGTTGCCATCTGGTGAACCCTCGCGACCCGTTTCGTTGCTTACTTCTTCGGGAAACCAGCCAGGACCGCCTTGCCGACCTGGGCACCCAGGGTCGATCCGGCCTGGGTGTCGAACGAGAAGTTGACTCCACCCCAGATCCGGCTGTTGGCGTCCTCGGTCGCCGCCTGGGCAAAGCTGGTGAAGGTCCGGGTGACGCCGGTCGAGGCATAGAGCTTGTCGGTGAACTTCGTGTTCGCGCCAAACGCCGCGCTCAGGACGCTCGATGCCGCCGCGCCGTAGGCGGCATGGTCGGCGACGTAACCGGGGCTCGCCGGCGTGTTCAGGAGCGGTGCGAAGGTCGGGTCGGCCTGCTGGATGGCGGTGATCGGCCGCCATTCATCGGAGTTGACCACGGAATCGGTCGTGGCGATCGCGGCGTCGGCCAGGGCGAAATCGAGCTGGGCGAAGAGTTTCGCGTCTTTCAGGAGCGAGTCTTTCCGGCTGACGGCGACGGTCTCGGCAATCGCGTTCCAGTGGCCGGGGTTGGTGAACGAGCCCACGCCGTCGTTCCAGAACTGAGCGGCGGCGGTTTGCTGACGGGTCCGGGTCGTGCTGTTCGACCGGCCCAGCGAGGCCACCTGGGTCAGTGCCTCGTCGTAAGTTGCCGAGCCGACGGCGGGCGGGGCGGCCGGTCGGAATTCCGACGGGCTGCTGATCACGAACGGCGTGACCTTGGCGAATTGGAGGTTGGTCGGCTGGGCATAGGTCGGCGGAGTCGGCCGCCACTTGCCCGGCGTGGCCGATGGTGCCAGGGTGACCGACCCGGTCGAGCCATCGTTCGCGCGGTTCGCCAGGGTCTGCCTGGCCACGAGCTTGCCGAACGCCAGGCCATTGGTGGTCGACTTATTGGTTGGCAATCCGGCAACGGCGGCGTTGAGTCCGTTCGCGAACGCCTGCGACTGGGCGGGGAATAGCGCGGCGAGCGTGGTCTCGGCGGCGGAATTCGCCGCGGCCTCGGCCGACGCCCCTTTGGGCGCGGTCAGATGGACCTGATAGGCCTGCTTCGGGGAGGAGATGTCGAAGACGGCGTCGTACTGCGCGGCATGCAGGATCGCCAGGTCTCGGGCAGCCTCGGGCGCGGTCAGGTTCGCGTTCCGGATCGCCCGGAGCGCGATGGCGTCCCAGGCGACGATCGGGTTACTCTGGTTGACCGTCACCGTGGCGATGTCCGAATAATCCTGCGCCAGGTTCTCGGCGAAGACTTGCAGCTTGGTCGTCCCACTCGGCACGGGGACGAGAAACGCGTAATCGCCATAACCGTCGGCCCGGGCGACGTTGGTGAAATATCCTGGTTCGGTGCCGATCGCCAGCCAGACGGTCGAGTAAGGCGGGGCAACGCCGGAGATCTCGACGTTTTTCTGGAACAGGTAGCCCGACCCCGACGGATCACTATTCGCGTTGATCTGCGCGGTGATCTGGTACGGAGGAAAGAGCTGCTTCTCGCTGGGGGGTGGCTTGTGAGCCGCCGGGATGGTGGTCCTGACCGCCTTGACGGTGGAGAGCAGCATCCGCCCTTCGAGCGGCTCGACCGTCAGTCGAGTCGACCGCCCTGCCCGATCGCGGCCGGCCTGGAGATGCCATCGTTTCATGGGAAACTCGCCCGTCCGATGCCCAAGCCAGAGAAATCAAGGCCGAGCACCCCGGAAGTGCCCCGCCGATCCCTGGCTTGCGCCCGTTAGTCTGTAGCGGTTGTATCGGTCGTGACGGATCGTCGGCGTGAGGATTCTTGCGGGACGAGGATTTTTTTGTGATCGAGCCACCTGACTTCAGAGGATCGCTCTCGCCGGCTCAGCTACTCGCGCTCCGGTACGAACGCAGGGCGTGCTGGAAGAATTTTCGGCTGGCGAACAGCAGTCCGGCGGTTGCCAGCATCGTGAATCCGACCATCGCGGGGTCGAGCGCCCGGACCATCGCGTTGGCGGGAACGTTCGCGACCAGCAGGATCGGCAGGATGAACGTGAACAGAAAGCCGAGCGGAGCGGCGATCGAGTTCCGGAAGATCTCCTTGGGATAACGCGCCAGGCTCGAAAAGAGCCACCACATTTCCATCAAGCTCTGGTTCCGGACCATCCAGACCGAGAACGCCGTGAGCACCAGCATGAAGCTATAAGCGATGGCCGTTCCGCAGCCGAACGTGATCAGAAACGTGATCGCTCGGACCGGGTCGAACTGCCAGTGGAGCTTCGACAGGGCGATCGCCATGACGGCGAAACCCATCAGGACATTCGGAGCCGTCGCCCAGTCGACCTTCCGACAGGTGATCAGGAATTGCTCGTCGATCGGCCGGAGCAAGAGGAAGTCGAGGTCGCCGGTCCGGACCAGTTCGGCGAAGTCGTTGCAGTTTTCGAGAAAGAGCATCTCGATCAAACCATTGATCGCGAAGAAGCAGCCGAAGAAGAACAGGAAGTCAAACTTCGACCAGCCGGCGATCGAGCTGGTCCGCCCGTAAATGGTCTCGTAGAAGGCGAGCATGATCCCCAGCCAGATCACCTCGACGGAGATCTTGACCAGAAAATTGCCGCGAAACGCCATCTCCCGCGCCAGGGTGTAGCGGGCCAGACTGCCCATCAGTCGAAAATATTTCACGAACATCATGTGTGATCGGCTCCATCGGTTGCGCGGGACGCGGCGATCAGGCCGTCAGAGCCGCAGTCGTCAGCCACCATAAGCCCCGTACCGTTTGAGCCCGCGGTTGTAGAGAAACCGGGCGAGAATCAAGAAGCCGATCGCCCAGGTCGCCTCGCCCACCAGGCCCCAGACCAGGTC
>JAJYCH010000420.1 GCA_021778575.1 Planctomycetota bacterium | reverse complement strand
CTCAAAGAGCCGGGTTAAAGCCTCGCCCAGTGAAGCCCGTCGACCCTCCCATTCCGCTCTTATCAATTGGTTAAGCTTAGCCCCTCGGGCGTACGGGTTGCCTGCATGGGTGACCAAGAAAGCTTCCTCGGCCGATGCCAACATCCCTTTTTGGAGATGCTCCTCCCAGCCGTCCGGAGTCGTGGGGCTGCGAAGAAGGAATTCGGGGTCGGTTCGATCAAGCCGGACGACATCCTGAACCGACAAATCCGGCCAGATTTCGTCGACAACCAGATCGGCCGCGGCGGTTGTTTGAGCTAATCGCAGAGCTTCTGGAAGCGCTGAGTCGAGCAACTCGCGCCAGACGGCTCGGAGATCGTCGCGAACTTGTTGTTGCCGACTCATACCGCCCATCCACCGTAACCAGTCCCTATCGCCTTTTTCTAAGCGACACCCTTAGAAAGCGAGGGGTTCAGGGGCGGGTCTTTCTACCCGCGATCGAGGTCCAAGTGGACGATCCGGATTATATCAAGGACGCATGTCCACGGAATCGGTAGCTTACCGATTTTTCATAAGGATGCCTCGAAGACGGTTTAGGTAACCAATGCGGTGATCCTGCCGATGACCATTCTTTCTATTGGTTTTGTCTCACGATGCAGGTTGGATTCGCCGTGCCTCCCACCCGCTTCCCGAGACTCAAATTCCCCGCACCAAATCCATGATCTTGCCCCTGACAGTGGGTGTCAGGCGGTGCCAGCTTGCGACCACATCGCGGAGTGCCTCGTCTTCCCGATACCCGTCCGACAGGCCCACCCACTCGTTTTCGTAAGTGCAATTGTCCAGCTCACTTGCGTCGGACGATCTGCGGGTGCAATTCCCGCCGCCTCCACTTTAAAGCCCACTTGCGATTTGTCGCAAGTGGGCTTTTCTGTTGGCTTTATGTCAGACTCGACGAGAGAGCCCGATGCCGATTTCGGGCTTTAAGGGCACTTTTCTGTCTAGTTTCAGGGGGGCTCTTGTCTAGTTTGGTGCTTGCTTGTGTATCATGAGGCAGGTATTATTCTCGAAACTAGACCGCAAACTAGACAGAAACTAGACACCCGACTCGGGCATCGGGGGTGCCGTGTACGACAAGAAGCTTAAGCGGGGCAAGGATGGACTGTTCACCCGCTACATCGGCCAGAATGCCCGGGGAACGCCCGAGAAGTTCCGGCTGGGCTACGAGCAGGATGTAGCCGAGGAGAAGGTCCGGCTGATCGCCGCCCTCTGGTCCGAGATCGAATCCGAACTCCCCCGCCCCTTCTGGGATTCGGCCCGGCTGGAGGCCGCCAAGGCCATTGCCAAGGGGAATCCCCCCACCCTCCCCAGGAAAGACCACGAAGATCCCATCAAGTATGTTCGGCGGGTCGCCGCGATTGGTCAGGCGGCGGGAACGCCGTTCCAGCCGGGAGATCCACTCAAACATCAACTTGGCCTGGATGATCTGCGGCAGGAGTTGGTCGATCTGCGCAAGAAGCTTCCCGACTCGACGGGCATGCCCGACGCGACCGGGATCACGGTTCGGCAGGCCATGACCGCCTATGAGAATCATGTGCGGCGCTCGCTCACCGCGCCCGACGGCTTCTTCCGCCCTTGGGGGCGTACCAAGCTCGACCAACTCGACTCGATCAGGAGCTACCTCGCCGACGAGCGATTTGGCGGGCGAGACTTCCTCTCCCTCGACCTGGCGGGACTTTCGTACGACCGGTGCGAGGAGATGTACGGCGTCTTCCGGCGGCGACCCCTGACCATTCGCAGCAAGCTCAAGGATCGGATGAAGCCCTCGACGGCCAAGAACTTCATCAAGGAACTCGGCAATTTCTTCGACTGGTTGGATGGCACCGAGGCGTATGAATGGACGTTCCCCCGGCGATTCCACGCCATCAAGAAAACGCCGGACGACCTGACCGCGCCCGAGCAGTATGCCCGGCGGATGGGTCGAGCGAAGCTGGTCCTCCCGGACGATCATCTCAAGTTACTCTTCGAGTACTCCCTGCCGAGCGAGCGAATCCTCCTGCTATTGGGCCTCAACTGCGCCTTCGCCGCGTCGGAGGTCGGGCATCTCCGCAAGGGCTTCCTGAAACTGGACCAGTCCATCATCGACGGCATCCGGTTCAAGTCGAGCAACGATACCCGGCACTGGCTCTGGTCCCAGACCAAGGACGGCCTGGAATGGGTATTGGCCGAGAGGCGAGCGGTGCGGGCCGGTCGGGCCGAACACGCCGACGTGGTGTTCGTCACCGACCGGGGTAACCCGCTCTGGCACGCGACGAAGAAGGGTAGCGTCTCTGATGGGGTGAGTAACGTCTGGTACCGCCTGATCCGGCGCGTTCAGAAGGACCACCCGGAGTTCCCCTCCTACAGCTTCAACAAGCTGAGGAAGACCTCGGCGACGAGAATCCTGGAGATCGCTGACGCCGAGACGGCTTCGATGATCCTGGCGCACAAGACAATCGGCGAGGACGAATTGCTCCACCACTACGCATTGCTGCCCTGGGAGAAATTGTTCGCGGCTCAGAGGAAATTTGGTGAGCAGCTTGCGACGATCCTGGAGGCTGGCGGCCCCGATCCCTGGACACCGCGCGTTAGGAGCTATCTGGGCCTGGCGAAGGTCAAGAAGTTGAAGGAATTGCGACAACAAGGGGTGCCACCCAGGGAAATTGCGAAGGCGTTGAAGGTTTCGGTGGCCACGGTCCACCGGCTCGCTCCGTCTGCGACGGCCAGGAAGGTCGAGTGAAATGGCCGGTTCAGGAACCCTTACCGAATCTTCGCCGGGACGTGGCTGTAGAAGTAAACCCGCCCCGCTCCACCCACGCTCAGCACTCCCTCCCCTTAATAACAAGGGTCATCGAGGTTCGAGGGTCGTCTTGAATCCACAAGGAACCGACTCCCCAGGTTCGCCAATTCCCCCAATCCCTTCCGATGTTATCGTGAGAGGCATCAGCCGCTTTCGGTGAGTTTTTGTCGATCTGTTGTCGTTCCCAGAAGCCGCTGCCTGATCTTCTTTAATTCGATCCTCAACTCCCACAAAAACTCATGCGCATTTGTTTTAATAGATTAACTATTTGATAAAACCTGAGAAGTTGGTTCCATCATGGGGGTCTGGAGAGAACGACCGCTGGTGAGCGTTATTATCCGAGCCGCTGTCGCAAAACCTGGAACTCTCGGTGGTTATTAGCCCTGAGAAAACCTGGGTCCCTCTCGCCCGGATGGATTGAGTCTCTTGCGGGATACGCAGTTCCGGCTCCAACTCAGCCGCGTTCGAGTGGCACCGACGATGGAATCTCTTCATCTCCCCGAGGAAGACACTCCTTATCATCCTGTTGGTAGTCGCACCCTGGTTCGATCTGACTTGACGTCAGCGGGTGGAGGGGAGCCGTCCAGCCTGCTATGATCGCCCGGCAAGGCTGATCACCAACCCGGTCAGATTCCGAATCGGTGCAACGTCATGCCCTATTCGATCCCGAAAGGTCTGCCACGAGAGCACGTCCTGGGGTCGCTCGCCGACCTTGATGCCGGGACCGATCATCCTTTCGGGGCTCCGACCGGGTACGAACTCATCCACGAAGGCAAATGCTATCCTCCCAAGGCCGTCGTCGGGCTGGCGTTCCGGCATCTCCGAGGAACCGTCCACATGCCCGAGGACTTCAGCGGCGGCGAGGCCCCCGGTCAGGCGAACTACGTGTTCCGGGAACTTGGCTTCACGATCGAAAAGAAGGGGATGAGCGTGCCTTCCGAGCATGGCGAAAAACCCGCCGAACGCGGACAGCCCTGGTCTTCCGGAGAAGTCGATCTGATCGTCGCCGACTACTTCCTGATGCTCCGGGCCGAGCTTGCCGGTGAGCCTTACAGCAAGGCCGAGCACAATCGGTCCTTGCAGCCGCTCCTGGACGGCCGCTCGAAGAGTTCGGTCGAGTTCAAGCACCAGAACATCAGCGCCGTGCTGGTCGGACTGGGGATGCCCTACATCGACGGCTACAAACCCGCCAGGAACTATCAACGGGCGGTGCTGCCTCAGGCGGTCGAGGACTACCTGATCCGCCATCTCGACTTCTTCGACTCGCTGGCAGACGGGGCGATCCTCAGACCGGTAGTCGCCCCCAGGATTGTGGAGAGGTCCGTCGAGGACATCTTCGAGGAACGACCCGACCGGATCATCGTCCCATCGAGCGACGGAAAGCCTTGGCTGTCCAGGAAGGGCAAGAAGATCGACTTTGCCCGCCGGGACGCCATGAACCGGCAATTGGGTCAACTCGGCGAGGAGTTCGCCTTGGAAGTCGAGAAGAAGAGGCTGCTCGTCTTCGGTCGTGACGACTTGGCGGCGAAGGTCGAATGGGTCGCCGTGACATGCGGGGACGGGGTGGGCTTCGACGTCTTGTCGTTCGACGAGGGCAACGAAACCGAGCGATTCATCGAGGTCAAGACGACCGGATTGGGGAAGCACTTCCCATTTTATGTGACGGCGAACGAGGTCCGGTGCTCCGAAGACTGTCCCGAGAAATTCCGACTCTACCGGGTCTTCGACTTCTCCAGGGAGCCACGGGTGTTTGTGGTCGGCGGGTCGCTTTCTCGGGAGTGCCAGTTGGAGGCGGTGGAGTACAGGGCGTCGGTTTGACATCAGCCTGATCGAGCATCGCTCGGGAACTCGATCCCTCGCGATTGACTAGATCATGTCGGCATTTCCGCCCCACGCCTGTATCCGAATGCCGCTCCGCTCGCCCTCCCAAAGCGACGTCGTGCATGCTCTGAGCAGCAGATTTTTCCACAACTGCGAGTTGAGGAACACCTCCTCGTCCGGGCTGAAGACCGAGAAGATGCTCCGGCTGGCGACCAGGATCATCTTTCGCTTCGCCCGGCTCAAGGCCACGGTGAGCCGTCTCGGATCGAGCAGGAAGTCGCTGGAGGCCAGCAAGTAGGCCCGGTCGCTCTCGGTGGCGCTGACCAGGATCACCGTCCGCTTGAAGTTCCCCACGAATCGTGGGCGCTCGGGAGAGATGGTGTAACATCGATCCCAGGAGACCGCTCATGACACGCAAGCGTTACGACGACGAGTTCAAGATCGCCGCAGCCAAACTGGTC
>JAJYCH010000419.1 GCA_021778575.1 Planctomycetota bacterium | reverse complement strand
GTCTGGTCGTCGCCCCGTGGTCGAGCGAAGGCCGCAAACGCGGTCCGCACAGCGGACCCTACCAGACTTTGCAATCCTCCTGGTTCCTCGGTCGAGCCGTTTGACAAAAACGGGAGGTTTGATCACCTTGAAGACCATTCCGCGATTCGACTCCAGCATTCCAGGATACGAAATTCGATGCGGTTCGTCTCTCACCTTGCCTGCCCGACCTGCGGTGCGACCTATCCCAAGGACCGGGTCATGAACCTCTGCGAGGCCGACGGCCGGCCGGTGCAGATGATCCTCGATATCGACCGGATCAAGGCGGAACGGGGGCCGGATGGCGGTTGGGACCCGTCCCGCAAGAGCCTCTGGCGGTTTGGAGGGCTGCTCCCGCTGGACATCGCTGACGGTGAAGATGCCCGGTCGATCGTCAGTCTCGGCGAAGGTAACACTCCGAGCCTTGCCTATGATCATCCCTGGTCGGAGCGGTTGAAGTGCCGGTTCGAGGTCAAGGACGAAGGGCGTCCGCATCCGGGGTTCGGAGCGAATCCGACCCTCTCGTTCAAGGATCGAGGAATGGTCATGACCGTCTCGATGGCCCGGGCGCTCGGGTTATCGAAGCTGGCGGTGCCCACTCAGGGGAACGCCGGGGATTCGCTGGCAACGTACGCGCGAGCGGCCGGGATCGAGGCGGCGATCGTCATGTCGCCGGATACCGATCGACCGGTCCTCGGCAATGTCGCGGCGCTGGCGACGCTCTACCCCGAGTCGATTCACCTGGAACTGGTTGCCGGGACGATCATCGAATCCGCGGCACGGGTTCGCGACCATTACGTTCCGCAAGGGTATTTCAGCGTCGCCACGTTCCGAGAGCCCGGCTGGCGGACCGAGGGGAAGAAGACCCTGGGGCTCGAAATGGCCGAGCCCCAGGGAGACCGGCTCGCGTCCCGGACCTGGAGCGTGCCGGACGTGATCATCTATCCGACAGGTGGCGGGACCGGTGTCGTCGGCATGGCCAAGGCGTTTGATGAGCTGGAGGCCCTCGGGCTGATCGGGTCGAAGCGCCCGAGGATGGTCTGCGTTCAGAGCGTGGTGACGACGCCGATCGTCCGGGCGTTTCAGTCGGGAGACCGCGACATCACCGCCCGAGATCCCGGATCAACCCTGGCCACCGGTCTGAACGTGGCGAGCAACGTCGGTCACATCAACGTCCTGAAGATCATCCGGGAAAGCGGCGGTTGTGCCGTCGCGGTGACCGACGACGCGATTCGCCAGGTGATCCGCGACGAATGGCGAGAGCGCCGCTTCGCCTGGTCGCCCGAGGGAGCGGCCACGCTCGCCAGTCTCCCAGAACTCGCCGACCTGGGGATGATCCACGACGGAGACCGGGTGGTTCTGGTGAACACGGCGTCGCCGGAGAAGTATCTGCCGACGACTCGCGAGCTTTTTGACGGTGGACTTTGACGCATCCAGCTCTCCCGAAACAGATCAAGGAAGCGGCACGTCCTTGAATTCAAATTCAAGCGGGATCGGGACGACCTTCGCGGGAGTCTCGTAGATGAAGAGATAGTCGGACGGTTTGCCGGGGGCGTCGACGAACATGAATTCGAAGCCGATCTTTCCTTCGCCGGTTCCGCCATCGTTCATCCCGCCGTTGTGCTCGAACCGCGAGCCATCGGCCCGCTGGAGCCAGGGGCGGTTGTTGAAGAGGCCCTGCCGATAGCTCTCGAATGCCGGGCCGCCTTCGGGATAGGCCAGGTTGAGCGCCACCTTCCAGGTTTGCTCGTCAACCTCGCACGACTCCAGGGTCACGCTGATATCCCCTTGCTTCTGGGTGACGTTGGTCGCCCCGAGGTTGGGAAACTTGAACGACTTCATCCCCGACGGAACCGTCACGTTCCCCTTGACCTTGAGCGACGCGATCGTCTTGGCCGCCCGTTCCGGCGCGACCAGTTCAAGGTTGATCTCCGCCGCGCAGTTACCGGCTCGAAGTCCGGTCTCGCTCGATTCTTCCTTGACCTCGGGCATGATGGTCTTCCCCTGGTCGTCGACGATCTTGAGATCGTCGTTCTTGATCGACAGGAGCATCGGGCGGATGCGCGGTTCCCAGAGGACCTCGAATTGCGCCGTGGCCTTGCCGGTCGCCATGGTGAAGTCCTTGACGATCGCGATTTCCTTGAATTGAATCCGGAATGGACCGGAATAGATCAGCATCGGTTTGGCCATGGCGGGCATTCCGGGCTGAGGCTGCATCCCGCCGGCCATGATTCCGAGCGTCCCGTCATTCGTGTACGGCGTGTAAGTGATTCCTGCTTTTTCGGCGAGAATATCGAGCGCCTCGAAGAAGCACTTGTCTTCGATCTCGAGGTCGACGGCGGGGTTGGTCACCTCGTCGCCATTGGCCTCGCGAAGGTCGGTGATGATATTGCCCGACTGCGTCTGGAACTCCTTGATCGCCTCGGTCAGCCGGATCGCCTTGGCCTTGAGCGTGATCTTCGACGCCCCCAGGTTCGTTTGGTCGTCCTTGGCCTGGATCGACGACCGGATTCGTTCGAGGCGCTCGACCAGGTCTTTCTTGGTCGTGTCGATCTTGGTCGGCAGGAGCGCGATGACCTTCGGGCCAAGGTCGATCAACGACTTCTCGGCCGAGGCCCGCGACTCCATCTTGGGCGACTCCAGCCGCTCGACCAGCTGAGCGACGCGGTCCTTCAGTGCTGACTCCGAGATTTGCTGGGCGGGGGCCAAAGCCGCTCCCAGCGCCACCGTCAGGAACCCGATGGCACAGGCTGCACGAGATCCGCGATTCATGGCAATTTCTCCCGGAGATTCGATCCGAACAGGAAACTTGAACGATAAGGTATGAGTTTTCCGAACGATCAACCCACCAGCCAGCGGCCGTTTTCCATCACCACCCGACCGTCGGCTGTCACCCGTCCGCCGCTCCGGAGGTCGATGATCAGATCCCAGTGCAAGGCCGACTTGTTCGTGCCGCCGGTCTCGGGATAACTACTGCCCAGCGCCAGGTGAACGGTCCCGCCGATCTTCTCGTCGTAGAGAATACTTCCGGTAAACCGGTCGATCCCCGCGTTGAGTCCAATCCCCAGTTCGCCCAGGAACCGAGCCCCGTCGTCGAGTTCGAGCATCGAGAGCAGGTATTCTTCCCCCTCGTTGGCCGAAGCCTGGACGACTTTTCCATCGACGAATTCGAGCGTGATCCCGACGACCTCGCGTCCTCCTCGGCAGACCGGAAAGCTACACCGGAGCCGGCCGTTGACGCTGGTCTCGACCGGTCCGGTGAAGATCTCGCCCGAGGGCATGTTGCGCCGACCGTCGGAATTGATCCAGGTTCGACCGGCGACGGAGAGCGTGATATCGGTCCCCTCGGCTTCAATCCGGACCTCGGAGACTCCCGTCATGAACTCGACCAGTCCCGCCTGGCGACGACCCAGGTCCTGCCAGGCCAGGACCGGGTCGGCTCGATCGAGGAACATTGCCGAGGCGACGTATGCCTCGTAGTCGCTCAAGGGCATCCGCGCGTCGTTCGCGTAGGCCAGGGTGGGATACTGGGTCAGAACCCAGCGTTTCTTGCTCAGGAGTTCGCGGAGCGGATAGCGGGCTCGGTCGACGATCGCCTGGCGTTTAGGGTCGATCCCGGCCATCGATCGGGTATCGGTCTCGGCCGAGATCCGGATTCGACCGTCGACGACCTCCGCCTCGCGAATCGAGACCGGCGACAGGTGGGCGAGCATGGGCTCGGCGGCGTTCTCGACGAAATACTCGCTCAGTCCGGGAAGCTCGACCCGGACGATCGGGAACGCACCCCGTTTGACGACCTCGCGATAACAGGCTTCAATCAGCGGTCGGGCTTCGAGTTCCGACGAGATCGCGATCGTCTCCCCCGGCTCGACCCGGAGACAGTAATCCACCAGCAGGATCGCCCAGCGAGAGACCATCTCGTCCAGCATGCGCGGAGCCTCAACTGATCGGCATCGAGTCCGTAGAAATTCATCTTAACGACGCGTTTCGCCGGCCGCAACCGCTTGACGGTCGAGCAGAAAGACTTGAGAATCATCAAATGGCCCGGCCACCGGTCCGGGGACGGACGCCGCCCGCCCGGCTTGACTCGATTTCAGGATGGTACCCGCATGGCACGTCGCTCGATGTTCTTGATTCAATGCGCCGGAGTGACGATCGCCGCGCTGGCGCTGACCGCCGGATCGTCATGGAGCGATACTCCTTACGTCAGTCCGAGCCAGGCCCGTCTGAAGGCCGACGTGACATTCCTGGCGGCCGACGCCCAGGAAGGGCGAGCCCCCGGAACCAAGGGGATCGAGGCTTCGGCCGACTACATCGCGGCCTCCTTCAAGGAATCCGGTCTGAAGCCGGCTCCAGGACTCGACAATTACTTTCAGACGTTCACGATCAAGGGGGGAGCGAAACTCGAAGAACCGACCGGGCTGACCTTTCAGGGACCGGCAGGGAAGTCGATCGAGCTCGACAAGGAAACCTTTCAACCGCTGGCGCTCGGCACCGGGGCCTCGCTCAAAGCGGTTCCGATCGTCTTCGTCGGCTACGGGATCACCGCGAAGGATGATTCCAAGCAGCTCGACTACGACGATTACGCGGGAATCGACGTCAAAGGGAAGGCGGTCCTGCTCATTCGTCGCGAGCCCCAGCTTGATGATGAGAAAAGCAAGTTCGGCGGCAAGATGACGACGATGTACGCCACCTTCGCCCACAAGGCGACCAACGCCTACCAGCACGGGGCGGCGGCCGTCTTGATCGTCAATGACCTCGCCGGTCTCAAGGGGGCGGCTGATCCCTTGATGACCTTCCGGGCCGCGGGCGACGAAGAAAATTCGCCGATCCCCTTCGTGATGCTCAAGCGCGAGATGGCCGACAAGTTGCTCGCCATGGCCGGCCAGCCGACGCTCGAAACGATCGAGAAAGAAATCGACGGCGACCTCAAGCCACGCTCGAAGCCGCTCGACGGTTGCAGTCTGTCGGCCACGATCACGATCGAGCGGAAGGGCCTGGCCACGAAAAACGTCGTCGGCGTCCTCGAAGGCTCCGGCCCCCTGGCAGAGGAAACGATCATCGTCGGGGCGCATTATGATCA
>JAJYCH010000418.1 GCA_021778575.1 Planctomycetota bacterium | reverse complement strand
GTTCGAGGCCTTGAGAGGGCTGATCCAGCCCTGCGACTCAACGACTATTTGCAGGCGTTCGAGTTCTATCTCAAGGTTCCCAGCGAATTCCTGGGCCGGATCGTCTTCGCCGACAATTCCAACAGTGACGTCACGGCGCTTCAGGAATTGGCGGACCGATTGGGCGGTGATAAAGAAGTCCACGTCCTGAGCTTTGATGGTCTCGATCATCCCTCCTCCTATGGTCGGGGATATGGCGAGCTGAAGTTGATGGATCGGATTATTGACGAATTTGAACCAATCGCGAAGCTTCCTCCGGAAACCATCGTCTGGAAGGGGACGGGCCGCTACAAGCTCCTGAATATCGCCTCGATGATCCGAAGAGCGCCGGAACCTTATGATCTCTACTGCGACCAGAGAATCTGGCCGGTTCACTGGTTCGACATGCGGTTCTTCAGTTTCAGCATCGGAGGCTACCGACGGCTGTTGCGAGGCCGTTATCGGGAACTGAGAGAGGACGTGGTCGGCGGCACCCAGGACCCGGGAATCAGTATCTCGGAAATCGAGTTGAGAAAGATTCTCGAGCCCAAGTTCACCGAGAAAGGCGTTATCCCTCGGTTCAACACGGAACCTCTGGTTTCCGGTCTGAAGAGCGCCGACAGCTCGCCTTATATCACCCGGAAAAGTCGGGTCAAGTTCTGGATGAGAAAAACAGCCAGGGTTCTCGCTCCCGGGATCTGGGTCTGATCGGGATCGGCCGGACGGGACTTCCAACTTCCTCCGAGATCGCGTCGACCCCGAGAGGCTCTGGAGCGAATTGATCCCTGAAACTTCACCGGTTTTCGACGTGGCCTCGGTTCTCGTTCTTCAGGGAATGGCAGTCGTCAACCGCCCGAAAGCCCCACGAGAATCACAGGCTTAGCCGCTCTGGCCCCGAGGCCGTCCGGACCCTCCGGAACAAGTCGAGCGAAGCCGGTTTGATCCCGAGCAAGCTGGATGTCGAGTTCGCCGGCAGATGGGACGAGTCACCAAGGAATCGACCCATGACGCGGAACTGGAAGCGACGGATCGCCGGTGTCTTGCTGGTTCTGACCGTTCTCGCCGGTCTGAGCCTCTACGAAGCCGGTCGACGTCATCGGAACCACCTTGATCGGTTGCGGCAGGAGGTCAACGATTGGGGCGGTGAGGTCTACATCCGGAATAACAGTGATCCGCAATTTCGAGCAATCCGCGATCGTCTCGGGTCGGACTTCGTCAACACATTATGGGGCATCGACGGTTACTTTCTCGAAGCAGCGATGAACCGCGAAACAAGCCCCGAACAGCTCCGGCAGCTCCTCGAATTTCGACCAATGCGGTCGTTCGATGCGATGAGCGCCTCGAAGCTTGACGATGACTGGGTCGCGGCAATTCCCGATCCGGGAGCGGTGCAGTCGCTCAACCTCGGCGGGACGGCCGTGACCGACCGGTCGATCGCGCGGTTCGCGGCAATGCCCGATCTCCGGAAACTGAATGTCGAATACACGAAGATCTCCGACGAGGGGATCTTCCACCTTTTAAGCCAGGCGCATCTCGGCCGCCTCCACGTCGGCGGTCGGAGTTTCCGGGCGATCCGGCTGCTCGAATTTCAGGCCAGGCCCACACCTTCTTCATTGACCGGCCGAGGGGCAACCATCGGAGTCAAGCTGGCGATCGATGATCGGCTCGGTGCTCCGTCGAAGGCAGAGATCTCCCTGTTCCGCGAATCCGGTGGTTCAGGCTACGGCGGCATCCTTCGGAAATCCGAACCGGAGCGTTCCGGTGAATGGCTCGGCTCGATCGAGATACCCGGCTTGCCGGACGGGCGCTGGATGGCCCGGATCGAAATCACGACCTTGACCGCCGGCCAGAAAACCGAGGTTTTCTGCCGGTTGCCGGTCGCCGCCTTCGATTGGGCTCGACCGGAATCCGCGACGGGCGAACCGATCACGGAGCGGCCCTGAATTCGATCGGAGGTCGCGGCTGTCGCCGGTTTTTTTGTCGTCCCTTCGCCCTGGCGACCCGAAGACGTTAGACTAGTTTCTTTCCACATGGATTGACCCCCGCCGCGACGATCGCACCGAGCCCTTTGGCCGCGAATTGGAGAGGTTCTTCGATCATGCCCAACAGCTTTGGCTCACTGGCCGCGTTTTCGGTCGGTGGCAAGTCGTACCGCTATCACAAGCTCTCAGCCCTGGCCGATCAGGGGATCGACCTGGCTCGCCTGCCGTTCTCGCTGAAGATCCTGCTCGAGAACCTCCTGCGGAACGAGGACGACGTCACGGTCACGAAGGACGATATCCTCGGCCTGGCCAACTGGGACCCCAAGGCGATCCCCAACCTTGAAATCGCGTTCCGGCCCAGCCGGGTCTTGCTTCAGGACTTCACCGGCGTCCCGGCCGTCGTCGACCTCGCCGCGATGCGCGACGCGATGGAGCGGATGGGGGGCGACCCGACCAGGATCAACCCGTTGCAGCCGGTCGAACTGGTGATCGACCACTCGGTTCAGGTCGATGAAGCCGGGACCAGCCTGGCCTTCGCGACCAACGCCCGGCTTGAATTCGAGCGGAATCGTGAGCGCTACGCGTTCCTTCGCTGGGGTCAGAACGCGTTCAAGAACTTCCGGGCTGTCCCGCCCGACACCGGGATCGTCCACCAGGTGAACCTCGAATACCTGGCCCGGGTCGTCTTCACCTCAACCGACATCGAAGGGGAATCGGCGGACCATGAGCCCCTGGCGTATCCCGACACTCTGGTCGGGACCGACTCGCACACGACGATGATCAACGGTCTGGGCGTTCTGGGTTGGGGCGTCGGCGGGATCGAGGCCGAGGCGGCGATGCTCGGCCAGCCGGTCTCGATGCTGGTTCCGCAGGTGGTCGGGTTCAAGTTCACCGGTCAGCTCCGTGAAGGGGCGACCGCGACCGACCTGGTTCTGACCGTGACCGAGCAATTGCGCCGGAAGGGAGTGGTCGGCAAGTTCGTCGAATTCTACGGCGATGGTCTGGCGACCCTCCCCCTGGCCGACCGGGCGACGATCGCCAACATGGCCCCGGAATACGGCGCGACCTGCGGGATCTTCCCGATCGACGCCGAGACGATCCGCTACCTCGAGCTTTCCGGTCGGCCGCCGGAGTTGATCCAGCTCGTCGAGGCTTACGCCAAGGCCCAGGGGTTGTACTTCACGCCGGGAGGCCCCGAGGCCAGCTATACCGACACGCTGGAACTCGACCTGGCGACCGTCGAGCCGAGCCTGGCCGGCCCCAAGCGACCGCAGGACCGGGTGAAGCTGAGCGACGCCAAGGAGTCGTTCCAGAAAGCCTTGAAGGTGATGCTCGACGCCAAGCCGCCGACCAAGCAAGAACCGGTCTCGGCGACCACCGACGTCAAGGGCGAGTCCCGGCTCGAAGGAGAAGGAGGCGGCGGAACGGCCGTCGGGACCGAGGACCCCACCGCTCCGGCCGCGGCTTATCGACCGCTCCGGAACGGCTACATCGAGAACGGCTCGGTCGTCATCGCGGCGATCACCAGTTGCACCAATACCTCGAACCCCTCGGTGATGATCGCCGCCGGCCTGGTCGCGAAGAAGGCCGTGGAACACGGCTTGACCACCCAGCCCTGGGTCAAGGCAAGTCTCGCCCCCGGCTCGAAAGTCGTGACCGACTACCTCGACGACGCCGGCCTGACTCCCTATCTCGACCAGCTCCGGTTCAACCTGGTCGGCTATGGCTGCACGACCTGCATCGGCAACTCGGGTCCGCTCAGCCTCGAAATCTCCAAGGCGATCCACGACGATGACCTGGTGACCGTGGCCGTCCTGAGCGGAAACCGGAACTTCGAGGGGCGAATCAACTCTGACGTCCGGGCCAACTATCTGGCGTCACCCCCCCTGGTCGTGGCTTACGCGATCGCCGGGACGATGGATATCGACCTGACTAACGACCCGATCGGCCACGACCCGGCCGGAAAGCCGGTCTTCCTCAAGGAGATCTGGCCCAGTCAGGCCGAGGTCGCCGACGCGGTCGGCAAGTCGGTCCGCGCCGAGATGTTCCACAAGGAATACGGTGACGTCTTCAAGGGGGACGAGGCCTGGAGTTCGCTCCCGGTCCCCCAGGGCAACCTGTATGAGTGGGACGATCAGTCAACTTACGTCAAGAATCCCCCCTACTTCATCGGGATGCCCGATCAGCCGGCCGAGGTGGTCGAGATCACCGGAGCAAGAGCCCTGGCGGTTCTGGGCGACAGCATCACGACCGACCATATCTCGCCGGCGGGCTCGATCAAGGCGTCGGGCCCGGCGGGTCGATATTTGGTCGAGCGGGGCGTCGATCCAGCCGATTTTAATTCGTACGGGGCCCGTCGGGGTCACGACGAGGTGATGGTTCGGGGGACGTTCGCGAATATTCGCCTGCGCAATCGGCTGGCGCCTGGCACCGAGGGGGGGGTGACGCTCCACCTGCCGGATGGCGAGCCGACGTCGATTTTCGAGGCGTCCCGGCGCTACCTTTCCGAGGGGACAGCGCTGATCGTTTTGGCGGGGAAGGAGTATGGTTCGGGCTCCTCGCGGGACTGGGCGGCCAAGGGGCCGAAGCTGCTGGGCATTCGGGCGGTGATCGCCGAGAGTTACGAGCGTATCCACCGTTCAAACCTGGTCGGCATGGGGATCTTGCCGCTTCAGTTTGTCGGCGGGGAGACGGCGGATTCGCTGGGCCTCACGGGGCGGGAGCTGTTTACGGTGGTAGGTCTGGCGGAGGCCCTGGCCGACCGGTTCGCGTCGAGCCGCGAGCTTGAGGTCGTCGCGCGATCCGAGGAGGGCCGGATTACGAGTTTCCCGGTTTTGACGCGGATCGACACGCCTCAGGAGATTCGCTACTATGAGCACGGCGGTATTCTCCAGTTTGTGTTGCGGCAGTTGCTCGGGAGCTAGCCAGCGGTCCCCCGTGGCGTTTGAGTTTCACCACACCGCCGTGAGCCAACTGGATGAACGACGACGTTTTGTGTAGGCTAGCGAAGTCCGTTCCCTTGGGCTTTCATTCCACGATGGGCCTCGTGCTCTCGCCCTCCGCTCGCGCGGGGGTTGAAACGGTGCGTCGGGGCTTGTCACGCAT
>JAJYCH010000417.1 GCA_021778575.1 Planctomycetota bacterium | reverse complement strand
AAGCTTTCCGATCCGGAAGTTGACGATCAAGAATCCGACGCCCCAGAGGCCACCGCCCATCGTGTTCTGACCGATCAGGCCGGGGATCAAGAAGTCGATATAGCGTGATCCCGGCTCGCTGATAAACTTGTCCTCGGTCTTGACCGGATCGACGCGACCGGCGACTCGCTGGAGGATCTCGTCGATGGCGGCGCGGGCGGTGACGGCCTCGGGCCGGGTCGGGTCGAACCGATAAGTGAGCGGACCCGAGGTGCTGGGTACGATCACCAGCGGCGTCTTGCCGGTGCTGAGTCGTCTCATCGCCACCTCTTCGGGTTCAACGGTGAGCCTCACCCCCTGCTGCTTCTGTTGCTTCGCGAGCGAGTCGTAAGCAATCAGCGCCTTCTCGAATGGCTCCGAGGCAGAATTCTTGACGAGGTCGACCTGCACGCTCTCCGGAGCCCGGCTCTGGAACGCCAGGCCGAGGCCGAGCGCCAGGACCGTCGGGAAACCATAGACCCAGAACAACCGGGCCGGCTGGCGGTAGAATTCCCGGACCCTGGCCAGGTAGAGACCACGAAGCGGGTGATAGTGCGACATGCTTCCGAGATTCTCCGGGACAAATCGGTCGAGGATGTTCGGTGGATGCTGGCTTGAGGATCGATCCAGGCGGGCCTCGCTGGCGATTTTCGACCATCTTTGGTCGCCCCGTTCGCTGGACCGACCGGGTCTCTCAGCCGCGGCGTCGCTTCCGGCCGCCCTTGGCTGGCTTGGCGACCTCGGCCTCTTCCTCGCGGAGGTGGCGGCCGGTCAGGGAGACGAAGACATCTTCAAGGCTGACCTGACGGGTCGTCAATCGGGCGAGCGGTCGGCCGACGGTTTCGAGATAGCCCAGCAAGGCGGGAATCGCCTGGTGCGGGGCACCCACGGTCAAGGCGTAGCCATCGCCTTCGGCGCGGGTTCCCAGGACGGTCGAGAGTTCGGCGAACTCGGCGGGGTCGGGACCGGGGCTCTCGCCACCGACGGCGAACTCGACAATGTGTTCGCCGCCGAGCTGGGAGATCAGATTCGCCGGTGAGCCGAGAGCAATCACCTTGCCCTGGTCGACAATCGCCACCCGGTCGCAGAGCCGCTCGGCCTCGTCCATGTAATGGGTGGTCAGGACGGTCGTCCGCCCTCGCGATCGAAGGTCGAGGATCACGTCCCAGAGCTGACGGCGTGACTGCGGGTCGAGCCCGGTGGTCGGTTCGTCGAGAAAGAGCAGTTCGGGATCGCCGACCAGGGCCACGGCGACCGCCAGTCGTTGCTGCTGGCCACCGGAGAGCTGCTCGACGTAACTGTTCGCCTTGACGTCGAGCGAGACCCGCGCCAGAACCTCGTCGGGTTCGAGACCGTCGCGGTAGAACCCGCGGAACAGTCCGACCAGCTCCTTGAGGGTCGATTTCTCAGGGAAACGCGTTTCCTGGAGAGTGACGCCGATCCGCTCGCGGATTTCGGAAGCCTGGTTTTCCCAGCGTCGTCCGAGAACCTCGACCTCGCCCGACGATGGGGTGTTCAACCCTTCGAGGATCTCGACCGTCGTGGTCTTGCCCGCGCCGTTGGGACCGAGGAGACCAAAGCACTCGCCGGTCTTGACTTCGAGGTCGAGTCCATTGACCGCGTAAACCGGAGTTTCACGACCGGGATAGATCTTGTGAAGTCCTGCCACACGGATGGCCAGTTCGCCCATCTTCGGTCGCCCTTGCTGTTCGGGAAGTCGTTCCGGGTTTGCTGGCCGATCCACCCTCAGACGGCGACGGCGGGTCGTTTCTCGACAGTGTGGCCCGACCGGGTGGAAATCTGGGGGCTCTGCTGGTTGTCGGGGTCGAGCGGGTTATTCTAGCCGGAAAGTCGTTCGACGCCCACCCCTGGGCGAGTTGAAGCGGATCGCGCCGGACTCGGTTCAAGCCGGGACGAATAAGCTCCGATAGTCCCTCATGAGGGCATCCCCGCGACGTCCTCCGGCCAGGAAAGGCCGAGGGTCGCGGGATGCGAGGTGAACCGGAGCGGATTCACCCTCCTCGACTGGCGGAGCCGAGGCACCTCGAGGCCTGAAAGGGAGAGCGATGGATCGACCGATGAACCGCAAGGATGCGGAGACCCGAGGCTCTCGGCCGTTAACGGATGAGGCGTTCGTACTTCCCAGCCGACGGACCGCGCTCGAGCTGGGCCGGAGCCTCCTCCAGTGCGACACGCTTCCCGCTTCGACGATCGGGCCGATCCTCCTGACCGGTGACGCCGGCGTGGGTAAGACCTGGCTCTGCCGCCGACTCGAAGCCGAAGCCCCGGCGCAAGTGCGCTGGATCAGTGTTGATCTCTCCCCCTCGAATCGCCCGGTTGACCTGTATCGCCTGATTTCTCACGAACTCGGTCTGGTGGATTCGTCTGACGAGTCGAGTCGTCGCCTCGAACTCCTCGATTTCTTGACCGATCGCCTGGCAGACGGCCGGCATTATCATCTGGTAATTGATGAAGCGCAGAATCTGGCGCTGCCGGTCTGGGAAGAGGTCAAGATCCTCGCGAATCGACTGAATCGCCCGGGTGGGTTCTCGCGGATGGTCCTGGTGGGTCAAAGCATTCTGGCTCGTCGGTTCACGACCCGACCGTTCGCGGCGATGGAGGCAAGGCTCGGGGCAAAGATCCACCTTGGCCCGATCGACGCCGACGAGGCCGCCGAACTGGTCAACCATTACGGCCCGGGGCGAGCCTGGTCGGTCGCCGAGGTCGATGCGCTCCATCGCGACTCGGCGGGCAACCCCCGACAGATTCTCCGGAGACTCGGGCCGATCACTGTCCCGAGGCGTGATCTGCCGGTCCCGAAAGTGGTTACGACGACCGTCGCCAAAACCACCCCTGCGGAACTCGCGCCGGCTCCGCTGGTCCCGGGCCCTTTGACCGGTCCCGACAAGCCACCGATTCGCGTGGAGGAGAACATGATCGAGGTCGGCTGGTCGCCCGAAGAGACCTCGACCGCCGCGGAGGCCGACGAGACGGAAGCTCTGGCGAGTGCGGCCTTGGTCGGGTCCGCGGGGGGCGAGGAGGCGGTCCACGATCACTACGCCGCGCTTCAGGCCTGGCGAGAATGGACGGAAAACCAGGCGAGGATGGCAGTTCCGCCGACTGCGCCGGTGGCGGCCAGGTTGGGGTCGGTCGATACTGATGACGTTGACTATCCCGACGAGACCGAAGACGACCTTGACGAGTTGCCCGCTTTGATGTCCGATCGTTCTCGGGTCAGGGTCGAGGGGGAACAGAAATTCGCGCCGTTTGGTCAACTGTTCTCGCGGATGGCTCAATCTCACGACTCGGAATAAATCCAAGCGAGTCGAATTCTCGGCGGATCTCGCGAGAGTTCGATCGGCGAGCCGTCCGGCCTGATCCAGGCCGTTCGCGCCGACCGTAAAGAGCAGGTGTCGCCTCGGCGTCGAAAAATGGTGCTCCCAGGTCCCTCCCTTTCCCGAGGAGAGGGGCTGCGACGAACGAGGCGACACCGGCTTTTCTCTGATTTCCGCCGACAACCGTGCCGAAGAGTAATGCTGCCGACGTGACTTCACTGTCCGGTCATCGCCGGCTCCGTCCCTCCTCTTGTTCACTTATGCTGAGATTGAGGGTTCGAGCGAATTGAGTTAGAACGTCCCGCGTCGTGTGGGTCAGCGTTTTGCGTCCCCCAGTCCAGGCCGAGATCGGGGAGTGATTTCCGTGCTCACTCAAATGAAGAACGGGTCGACGATGACCGCCACCGAGGCTCCGCCCCGACTTCTGGTCTCGCTCGCGACTTATGACGAGGCCAGGAACCTTCGGCCGCTCGTGGAGTCGATCCGCGAGTATGCCCCGCACGCCTCGATCCTGGTGATCGACGACAACTCGCCCGACGGGACCGGCCGGATCGCCGACGAAATCCGCGCGACCTTCCCCGACATCCACGTGATCCATCGACCGGGCAAGCTCGGCCTGGGGACGGCGGTCCTGACCGGGATGAAGTTCGCCATCGAGAACCGTTTCGACTACTTTCTCAACCTCGACGCCGACTTCAGCCATCCCCCCCGGTTCATCCCCGCCATTCTCGCCGGGATGGCCGAGAATGACGTGATGATCGGCTCACGCTACATTCCCGGTGGTGGGGTTGAAGGGGATTTCAACCTCAAGCGGAAGTTCATGAGCACCGGCATCAACATGTATGCCCGGCTGTTCCTCGGACTCCGGACTCGCGACAATAGCGGTTCCTACCGCTGCTACCGGGTCTCGAAGCTCAGCCAGATCGACCTCGACAAGGTCCGATCGCGTGGGTATTCGTTCATGGAAGAGATTCTCTACTGGTGCCGCTCGGTGGGCTGCAAGTTCGGCGAGACGCCGATCCTGTTCGAGAACCGGCGCTCGGGCTACTCGAAGATCAACACGGGCGAAGCGGTCAAAGCGCTCCAGATCATTTTTGAGCTGGGAGTCGACCGGGTCATCAAGGGGCCGAAGCGCCGGCGTCCCTGAGCTTCCCCTCGCGATCTGCCTGCCAGACCTGGTCGGTTCGGACCTCAAGCGCCGTCAGCCAGCCACCGCCGTAGCAATACGTGTCGATGCAGACCAGGTGGCCGAGGTCGAGAATCTCGCCCGACTTCTGCGACGAGTGGACGAGGATCGCCCGCTTGCCCGACTGGTGCGGGCCGGGGAGGGACCAGCGCCAGGTCGCGACCGGGTCCGTATGAATCGATCGCCTGGAGTCCGCCGCACTCGAACCAGTCGAACGGCGGACCACCGTTCAGAGCGTCGAGCATCATCTGGTCGTGATTGCCAAGGATCGGCACGAGTCGACACCGCGAACGCAGGTCAATCAGGAGGTCAAGGACGCCTCGGCTCTCCGGTCCTCGATCGACATAGTCGCCCAGCATGACGATCAGGTCTTCCGCCTGGGGCTGAATGGCTTCGATCAGCGCTCGAAGCGCCTTGGCGCAGCCGTGGACGTCGCCGATCGCGATGGTTCGTGGCATGAGTCAGCAGCCTCTGAGGGATCGAGCCGGGTCGAGTTTGTGATTTCTGGGTGGCCTCCGACGAATTGGTCCTCTGGAGTGCGAGAGCTTGCTCTCGCTCTGCTTCGGGG
>JAJYCH010000416.1 GCA_021778575.1 Planctomycetota bacterium | reverse complement strand
GTCAAGGATCTCCGGACCCAGGCCAAGGTTCGCGAGTTCTTTCATCAGTGGCTCAAGGTCGAGCATGTCCCCGACCTGGCCAAGGACCCCTCGAAGTATCCGGGCTTCGACGCCTCGGTCGCCTCGGACCTCCGGACGTCGCTCGACCTGTTTCTCGACGATATCCTCTGGAAAAAACAGGCAGACTTCCGCCAGCTCTTGCTGTCGGATCAGATTTATCTGAACGGGCGACTGGCGACCTTCTACGGGGTCGAGCTTCCGCCCGACGCGCCGTTCCGGAAGGTCGAGCTCGACCAGGGGCGTCGAGCCGGGGTCCTGACCCATCCCTATCTGCTGGCCAACTTCGCTTACACGTCGACCAGTTCGCCGATTCATCGAGGGGTCTTCATCGCCCGGAGCGTGCTGGGCCGGTCGCTCCGACCACCGCCCGAGGCGGTTTCTCCGCTCGCGCCCGATCTTCACGCCAGCCTGACCACTCGCGAGCGGGTCACCTTGCAGACCAGCCCGAATGCCTGCGTCACCTGTCACGGAATGATCAATCCGCTCGGTTTCGGGCTCGAAAATTTCGACGCCGTGGGCCGATTCCGGACCGAGGAATCGGGCAAAACGGTCGACGTCCAGGGCTCCTACGAGCCGCCCAGCGGCGAGATCCATCAGTACAGAGGCGCTCGCGAACTCGCTCAACTTCTGGCCGCCAGTGACGAGACTCACGAGGCGTTCGTCCAGCAACTGTTCCACCACATGGTCCAGCAGCCGATCCGGGCGTTCGGCCCTCGGCAACTCGCGGATCTTCGCAAGTCGTTCGCCGACCATCACGATAACATCCGCGATTTGCTGGTCGAGATCGTCACCGCCTCGACCGTCAACCCACCGCCGCCGCCTGCTTCAAAGCCCACGAAACCCGTGATCGATTACGACGCCCGGTTCCCCGCCTGGCCGTTCCCCCCCGGAGCAGTGAAATGAGCCACGGACAATCCCGACGTCGGTTTCTCCGCGACCTGGGCGTGGGCGCGGCGGTCATGCCGTTTCTGCTCAACCTGCCCAGCCTCGGGTTCGCCAATCAGGCCGCTCGCAAGAAGCGCCTGGTGATCATGTTCAGCCCCAACGGAGTGATCCCCTCGAATTTCTGGCCCGAGCAGGAAGGCGCCGACTTTGTCCTTCCCGAAAGCCTGAAGCCGCTGGAGCCGTTCCAGAATCGCCTCCTGACGCTCAACGGCGTCTGCGACAAGGTCCGCGGCGACGGCGATAACCACATGCGCGGAATCGGCTGCTTGCTGACCGGTGTCGAGCTGTTTCCGGGCAATGTCCAGGGTGGCTCGGCCACTCCGGCCGGATGGGCGAGCGGTCTCTCGATCGAGCGGCGGATCAAGAATCGGCTCCAGGCCTGCCCGACCACCCGGACCCGGTTCGGCTCGCTCGAATTCGGCGTGATGGTTCCCGACCATGCCGATACCTGGACCCGGATGGTCTACTCCGGCCCGAACAAGCCGGTCGCGCCGATCGACGACCCTTACCAGATGTTCGCCAAACTCTACGGCCGGATGAAGGATCGCGAGAGCCTGAAACCGATCCTCGACGACCTTCAGGCGGACCTCAAGACCCTCGGCTCGAAGGTCAGCAGCGAGGACCGTGTTCTCCTCGACGAGCACGCCAGCTTCGTCCGCGAGATGGAGCAGGAACTGAAGTCAGCCGATGGCTCGATCGGCCACGCGGTCCCGGAACTGGAGCAGGGCGTGAAGGACCAGAACGACAACATGCCCAAGGTCAGCAAGATGCAGATTGACCTGATGGTCAACAGCTTCGCGGCCGACTTCGCGAGGGTCGCGACGCTTCAGTATACGAACAGCGTGGGCGGAGCGAAAATGCGCTGGATCGGCGTCGATGAGGGGCACCACGAACTGTCGCACAACCCCGACACCGACGACAAATCGAAAGAGAAGCTGACCAGGATCAACAAATGGTTTGCCGAGCAACTGGCTTACCTATCGAAGCGGCTGGCCGAGACGCCCGAGCCGGGCGGGACCGGTAGCCTGCTCGACAACACGACGATCGTCTGGACCAACGAGCTGGGCAAGGGGAACTCGCACACCCTCGACAACATCCCGTTCGTCGTGGTCGGCAACGGCTGCGACTTCAAGATGGGCCGCTCGCTCCGGTTCCCGAAGGTCGCCCATAACCGCCTGCTGGTGGCGCTGGCCCAGGGGATGGGTCAGGACATCGAGAAATTTGGCAATCCCGATTATTGCAATGATGGAGCCTTGACGGGGTTGGTTTGAAACCAGGAAAATCCGCGTAGGGTCGGCTCCGCCCACCATGAATTCAAGATACTGGGCGGAGCCCACCCTACCATAGAACCCGGCTCAAAACGCCTCGGCCGCCGCCACGTTTTCGAGCAAATCTTCCATCGGCTCGGCGACCGGCTTCGGAGCTTGCTGGGCGGGCCTCAACCTTCCGGCGAGCCAGAGACTGAGCAGGGTCGAGGTCACTCCCGCCAGACCGACCCAGCCGTAATGCTGCATCTCTCCCGAGGACGACTTGGTGACGATCAACCCGGCGATATAGGCTCCGACTCCCGATGAGATGTGCTGGATCGATGAGTAAGCGCTCATAAATCCGCCTCGGAGCCGGTTCTCGACGCTGCCGTTGATCATCGCCATCGCCGCGATCATCCGGCCCGAGTTGCTCACCATCATCATCGAGACGGCGGCGACCGCGACCAGCAGGCCGAGCTTCGGCAAGGTTGTCAGGATGATCATCATCAGGGCCGAGAACGGCGCGACGATCCGGTAAACCTTCAGCTTGCCGTACTTGTCCGCCCATTTGCCGATCAGGAACGACGAGAAGAACGAGCAAAGCCCGCCGCCGAAGTAAACCCAGGGAAGGTCCTTCTCGGCAATTCCCGCGTTGCTCACCAGGTAGGGAGCGATGAACGGAACCACCATGAACGTCCCCAGCATCATCGAGATGATCAGCAAGAACGCCCGGATATGGTTCGGGTGGGTGTACGTTTCCTTCATCTTCGCCCACTGGTTCACATCCGACTTGTTGAGGTGCCCCTTCAAGGTCGGCAAGCACCACATGCTCAGAAAGAGGATCGGCAAGCCGAGCGCCGCAAGCATCAAGAACGGGGCGTGCCAGTCGTACAGATTGCCGAGGAACAGACCAAACGGAACACCAAAGATCGACGCCATCGAGAAGGCCGACATCAAGAAACCAGTCGCCCGGCCCCGCCGCTCGTCCGGGAAGACGTCGCCGACGATCGCCATCGCCAGACCGCCCAGGACTCCGCCGAACATCCCCGTGACGATCCGAGCCGCCAGCAGTTGCGGATAAGTGTTGGCCACGCCGCAGAACAACGTTCCGACCAGAAAGCCAATATAGAGAGCCAGGAACGCGGTCTTCCGGCTGAAGCGATCGACCAGCGACGACGCCACGAACCCGGTGATCCCCGCCGCGATCGTGTACGACGAGACGATCAGCCCGAACTGCTCCGGCGTCACCCCGAGCTTCCGTTCGAGCTGCGGTTCCAGCGGCATGATCAGGATAAAATCGAGGATACTGGTGAACTGGACCGCTCCGAGTGAGACTAAAATCCCCAGCTCGCGTAAGCTCGCAGCCCTGGCCGCCGACGCTTGAGAATCGCCCATCCCATCAGTCTCCGTCGAACTATTCGAATCGGGCGAACCAGTTGCCCGCCGCCGAACCCTACCGAGATCTCGCCGATATGGTAGGGTTCGGCGGCCGATCGTCAACCCGAGAGCTTGCGGTTCACCGATTCACCGAACTCATCATATTGGTCGGATAGCGGTCGCCCGAGGCCACCCCCTTGGGAGCAATCTCCTCGATCCTCTTCAGATCTTCATCCGAGAGAACGATCTCGACCGCTCCGATATTCTCCTCCAGATAAGTCCGACGCTTCGTTCCCGGAATCGGCACCACGTCGTCCCCCTGGGCCAGAACCCACGCCAGGGCCAGTTGACTGGGAGTGATTCCCTTGGCACTTGCCATGGTCTTGATCCGTTCGACCAGCTCCAGGTTCCTGGTGAAATTCTCTCCCTGGAACCTCGGCGAGTGCTGGCGGTAATCATCGGGCGCGAAATCTTTGACCGACGTGAACTGGCCGGTCAGGAACCCTCGTCCCAGCGGGCTATAGGGCACGAAACCGATCTTCAGCTCGCGGCAGAGCGGCAGGATCTCGTCCTCGGGATCGCGGCTCCAGAGCGAGTATTCGGTCTGGAGCGCCGTGATCGGGTGGATCGCATAAGCCTTCCGGATCGTCGCCGGCCCTGCTTCGGAGAGGCCGAGATAGCGAACCTTGCCCGCCTGGACAAGCTCGGACATCGCTCCAACGGTGTCCTCGATCGGCACGCTGGGGTCGACCCGGTGCTGATAATACAGGTCGATCGTCTCGATTCCGAGCCGCTGGAGTGATGCGTCGCAGGCGGATCGGACATATTCGGGGCGACCATTGAAACCGCGGACGGTCGGATCCTCTGCCGACCGCACGATGCCGAACTTGGTGGCGAGCTGGACTTCGCCTCGACGGTCCTTGATCGCCTGGCCGACCAGTTTTTCGTTCGTGAACGGGCCGTACATATCGGCGGTGTCGAGGAATGTCACACCCAGGTCAATCGCCCGGTGGATCGTGGCGATCGACTCGGCATCGTCGCGAGCCCCGTAAAAATCCGACATTCCCATGCAGCCAAGCCCGATCGCCGAGACCCGGAGGTCCGACTGGCCCAATGTTCGCTGTTGCATCGCTCGCTGGCTCCTGGAAACTTTCGAGGGAATCTGCTGGAAGTCTATGAGCCAAGGCTAGGGGGACCCTGGGGCTTGGCCAGATCGTGATGGCGGCGATCCCCGGCGGAATTGCCGATCGTGGAAGCTCGTCGACAGCTTGATCCGGGCTTGTTACCCTGGAATTTTCGTGGAATGTCTCGACGACCAATTCCCTCGCCCTCCCCGCGAAACCTTCGGCGAAGTCAGGGTGATGATAAGTGTTTGCCCGCGCTGTCAATCCGCCTGGACGGATTCCGGGCTGGTCGAAGAGGTACCGTCGCGGTGCCCGGCCTGCGGTGCGGACCTGCCTCGCGAGTTCCGGGAACCCCTCCCC
>JAJYCH010000415.1 GCA_021778575.1 Planctomycetota bacterium | reverse complement strand
TTTGACGATCTGGCGGGGCTGGGTTATCGCGCGGTTTTGTATCCCTTGACCGCGTTTCGGTCGGCGATGAAGGCGGCGGAAGAGACCTTGATCCACCTCTGGGACCATGGGAATCAGCGCGATCTGTTGAGTCGGATGCAAACCCGCGCCGAGCTTTACGACCTGCTGGGTTACGACGACTGGGAAGCTCGCGATCGGTCATATTTCGGTGACAGCCGCCGGTCGTGACCGGCTTTGAGCCTACGATCCGCCAGGGTAAGGACTTTCGCCTCGTAACGCACCGGTTGATTACCTTCGCGGTTCTGGTAGGATCAACAATCAGCCCTGCCGAGATTGCGTCAGCGGTGTCTGTGGGGCTTCGTCAGGTTGAGGATCGCGGCCTTTGGGATGCTCTCCATCGTCAAGGTCGACGGTTCACGGCCGTTGCTTCCTGATTATTCAGCGAATCGACCGCTTGGACTCGAAAGGCGAGCTGTTCGTCGGGTTGGTTCCGGTTCTCCGGAACACCTTTCTCGGGCAGTCTTTCGGGAAGTTCCGGCGCTTGTCACGAAATGTCCGTTCGGATCTCTCGCAACGCAAAAGGATGGTTGGAGTGGTGAGTTTCCAGACCAGTGTCGGCTGGAATTTGCTGGTGCTTCTGGTCGGTTGGATCAGTCGGTCCTGGCCGCGCCGGTGGGCTCGTCGCCTGGACGAGACTCGATCCGGCGCGATCGGTCCGAGATCCGGCGATTCGGTCGGCCCACGCTCCACTCGTTCCGGCTCACTCGATCGGCTTTGTGCGCGAAGTCGGGTCCCTTTTCCTGGGGGCTCGATGGATTCGCTCATGAACTGGCTCTCCTCGCGACGCTGTTCGAGGGAAAGTCGAGTTGGTCCGGCCCTGGTCCGTTGTCGAGTTCGTGGCAATCGTGGGGACTCCTCGCGAAGAAATTCTCCTTCCTTCAGAGTTCGGGCTCCGATCGGGATTCTTTTTCGATCGGCGCGTCGATCCGCTTTGCCACCTATGGAAAGGCTAGGGCGGACGTGGTTGGGGAACCCATCTCGGGCCTCGTCGGTTTGATTCTCGGGCTCGTCTTCGGTTACGGCGGCCTGTTGATCTATACAAAACTCCGGATGCGCACCGCGAAAGATCTCTGCGAGGCGATCCTCGCCGACGGTCGACGCACGGCCGAAGACATCCGCAAAGAGGCGGAAATCCACGCCAAGGAAGACGCCCTCCGCCGCCGGGTCGCGCTCGACGCCGAGGCCGAAGATGCTCGTAAAGGCTTCCGCGAGCAAGAGAAGCGACTGGAAAAGCGGGCCGATCTGCTCGATCAAAAACTCGAATTCATCACCAAGAAAGAACGCGACTTCGAGAGCGTCCAGCGCTACCTGGCCGAGCAGCAAGAGGACCTGAGCAAGAAGAACGCCGAGGTCCGCCAGACCATCCTCGATCAGCGCGAAACCCTCAACCGGATCGCGCAGATGACCCAGGAGGACGCCCGCGAACTGCTCCTCCGTCGGCTCCAGGAAGAGTTGAGTCACGAAGTGGGCGGCCTGATTCTCAAGCACGAGCAGATGCTCAAGGAAACGACCGTCGCCAAGGCCAAGGAAATCCTGGCGACGGCCATCCAGCGCTACGCCGCCGGACACACCGCCGAGACCACCGTCTCGACCGTCGATATCCCCAGCGACGACATGAAAGGCCGGATCATCGGCCGCGAAGGCCGGAACATCCGCGCGTTCGAGAAGGCCACCGGCGTCGACGTCATCGTCGACGATACACCGGGGATCGTGATCGTCTCGGCCTTCGATAACATCCGCCGCGAGACCGCCAAGCTGGCGCTCGAAAAGTTGATCCAGGACGGTCGGATTCATCCGACCCGGATCGAGGAAGTCGTCCTCGAAACCCAGGAAGAAATGGAGCGGCACATCCGCCAGATTGGCCGGGTCGCCGCTCAAGAGGCGAACGTCCCGGGCTTGCACGACAAGTTGCTCGATTACCTCGGTCGGCTCAAGTTCCGGACCAGCTACTCGCAGAACGTCTTGCAGCACTCGATCGAGGTGGCTTACCTGACGGGCTTGCTCGCCGAGGAGATCGGCATGAATGGAGCGCTGGGGCGACGTTGCGGGCTTCTGCACGATATCGGCAAGGCGGCCGATCACGAGATGGAAGGGGGTCACCCCGCCATCGGCGCCGATCTGGTCAAGCGGTATGGTGAAGGGAAGGAAGTGATCCACGCCGCGCTCGGCCACCACGACGACCTCCGGACCGACACGCCGTACACGGTTCTGGTCGCCGCCGCCGACGCCATCAGCGCCAGCCGTCCCGGTGCCCGTCGTGAAACGCTCGACAAGTACGTCCGACGGCTCGAAGACCTCGAAGCGCTCGCCTGCGGCTTCCCCGGTGTCGACCAGGCCTACGCCATCCAGGCCGGCCGCGAGATCCGGGTGATCGCCGACAGCCATCGCCTGGGAGACGAAGCCGCCGCCAAACTCTGTCGAGACATCGCCAAGGCCGTCCAGGAACAACTCACGTATCCGGGAGAAGTGAAGGTGACGGTGTTACGCGAGACGCGGTCGGTGGAATTTGCGCGGTAAAATCCCCTGGAGGATTCCAATGTCAGAACCTATCCTGAACCACGTTCGCCATCTCGCAATGTCTCTGAGCCCCGAGGAACAGCTTAAGCTGATCGCCGATCTTGCCTCGCAACTTCAGATCCCTTCACAACCGATTCCGAGGAAGAAAGCTCGAACGACGCGCGGTGCTCTGGCCGATCTGGGGCCGGCACCGTCCGCCGAGGAAATCGATGAAGCACGGAGGGAAGCTTGGGCCGGCGTTCCTGGTAATGAATCATGATCATCAAAGCGATCGCCGATACCCATGCGCTGATTTGGTATGTATTTAATGACGCTCGACTGTCAACTGTCGCGGTCAACTTCATGGATGAGGCGGACGATGATGGTGAGCGGATCGGCGTCTCGTCAATCAGTCTGGTCGGAACGTTCTATCTCATCGAGAAGCAACGTATCGACCCAACAGCATTCGAGCGGATTCTCGGATTGCTGAATTCGCCCGATGGCCTTTTCTGGGAGTTTCCCGTGGATCGTGACATCGCGAAGGCCTGCTCCAGAGTTCCTCGCGAACAAGTCCCCGACATGCCCGACCGGATCATCGCGGCCACCGCGGTTCAACTGGGCGTTCCACTGATCAGCCGGGATCGAAAAATTCAAACATCATCGGTTGCCACGATCTGGTAAGACGGTGGTCCGATCCGTTGAAGAGAGCGAATGCTTGATGCCTCTGAACATCCTCTTTATTGGCGATGTCGTCGGTTCTCCGGGGCGGAAGATTGTCTCGCAGGCGCTTCCTCGGCTGATTCATGCCTGGAATCTGGGGTTGGTGATTTGCAATGCCGAGAACGCGGCCGGCGGTTCGGGCCTGACGATCAAGTGTCATGAGGAGCTTGAAGACGCGGGCGTCGATGTCTTCACGCTCGGCGATCATGCTTATCGGAAAGACGAGGTCTTCACCCTGTTCGATCGGAGCGACCGGCTCCTTCGCGCGGCGAATTACGCGAGCGACGCCCCGGGCGGAGAATCGGTCGTGGTTCCGGCGAAGGATGGCACTCCGGTCGGCGTTTTTACCCTCATGGGCCGGACGTTCATGAAGCCGGTCGACGACCCGTTCCGCGCCGCCGATCGCATTCTGACCGAGTTGCAGACGCAGACCAAGGTGATCGTCGTCGATATCCATGCCGAGGCGACCAGCGATAAGCAGTTGCTCGGTCGTTACCTCGACGGTCGGGTCTCGGCGGTCCTGGGAACGCATACGCACGTCGCGACGGCCGACGAGCAGGTCTTGCCGAAAGGAACCGCTTACCAGTCCGACGTCGGGATGACGGGACCGTATGACTCGATCCTCGGACGACGTTACGACCGCGTTCTGGCGGCGACTCTGACTGGAGTTCCGCATCATTTCGACGTCGCCACCGGCGACCCTCGGCTCTGCGGGGCGCTGGTCTCGATTGACCCGGCCTCCGGTCACGCGCTGTCGATCCGTCGGGTGAACGTTGATCAGGCGATGACCCAGCGGCTGATGACGGGCGACTTCTCGGGCGTGAACGAGACTTGAGCCTCGTTCAGAGTCCGGCCTCGTCGAGCCGTTCGAGCCCTCGACGAAGACCGCGAATCACGGCGTCGGGTTCGTCGAATTCGCGACCTTCGATAAATTGCCAGCGGACCCAGCGAGCCGGGCCAAGCACGGCGTTGGCTCGCTCGAAATCCTCGATCGAACGGGCTTCGGACACGCTCAAGGAACGGATCGACTCGTAGGCCCGGAGCGCCTCGGATCGGGCGAGCCGATCGGCCCCGACCGATTCGGCGAGCAGCCGGGCCAGGTCGCCGGCGACGGAGTCGAGACCCATCGCGCCGAAGTCGACCAGGCCGGTCAATCGAGCGCCTTCCAGCAGAAAGTGGTCGGGTCGGGCATCACGGAGACAGGGCTGCAAGGGCAGGGGGCGCAACGCCGCCCGGCGGGTGGCGTCGGCGATTCGCGGTGCCAGGCCGACCGCTCGAACGAGCCAGGTCCGGGCCAGCGGCGCGGCCGGGTCGGTCGGTTTGCGTTCGATCGCGGCGTTCAGACGGGCGAATTCGTGTCGGGTCAGAAGTTCCAGTTCCTCGGCCCGGCTGGTCAGTCCCGGACTTGGCCCGAACGATTGATGAGCGGCCAGTCGGCGATGAACCAAGGCCAGACCGGCGAACATCGCTCGAAGATGTTCCCGAGCCGGTGGTCGGTCGCGATCGGCCGAGCCGGGCAGCCAGTCCGCCAGCTCCCAGAGCCGACCGTGGTCGTCGACCAGGGTGGCGCCGTCGACCGTGGCAATCGGCACGGCGAGAAATCCGAGGTCGGCGGATTCGACCAGCCAGGCGTGGACCTGTTCGAGATGAGCCCGATCCGGCCCTTGAAGCGGCCAGCACCGGAGGACCAGAACCCCTCGGGGGGCGAGAAATCGCCAGAGCCGGGCTCCGCTAAACCCACCGGCGTTACCGAGTGCCTCGACCGCTCCGATCGGCCGGGAGCTTGGTGGATATCGCTGGAGGTTCATCAGCCCGATGGGAGTCATTCCGTCGTCGGTT
>JAJYCH010000414.1 GCA_021778575.1 Planctomycetota bacterium | reverse complement strand
ATGCCGGCGGCACATTCGACAACGACGCCTACAAGGTTTCCGGAGGTTTGCACGGGGTCGGTGCCAGCGTGGTCAACTTTCTCAGCTCGCAACTGGTCGCGGTGGTCCGTCGCGACGGCTACTCGCACTCGTTGACCTTTCGACGGGGGCGGGCCGTCGGTTCGATCGAGCGAGGAGAACCAGTCCGAGGCACGGGGACGACGATCACCTATACGCCTGACCCCGAGATTTTCCTCGACGCCTCGTATGACTCGGCTCTGATCGCCGAACGGCTCGAAATCAAGACGTATCTCAACAAGGGCCTGGTGATCGAGTTCCGCGACCGTCGGAAGGGGGACCAATCGGTGGAGTTCCGCCATGATGGCGGCGTCCTCGACTTCCTTGACTCGGTCACCAAAACCCGCGCCGACCAGCGGGTCGGGGCGGCGCCGTTCGTCCTCGAACGCGAGGACGACGACCTCCGGTGCCACGTCGCGCTCTCCTGGACCGAGGCGACCGATGAATACGTCCGTTCGTACGTCAACACCATCCCGACTCGCGACGGCGGAACCCACGAACAAGGTCTCCGCGAAGCCGTCAGGGCGGCCGTCCTCAAGTTCATGAAGGACCACGAGCACCTCAAAAAGGGGCTCGAAATCAAGAGCGAGGACATCCGCGAAGGCTTGACCGCGATCCTCTCGGTCTGCATCCACGAGCCGCAGTTTCAGGGTCAAACGAAGGATCGATTGAACAATCCCGAGGTTCGTTCACTGGTCGAGTCGATGGTCCGGCCTCGACTGGAAGATTTCTTGCTCAAGAACCGGAGTGTGGGCGACGCCATCGCCGCACGGATCATCCAGGCCGCCAAAGCTCGTGAAGCCAGCCGGGCCGCGGCGAACCAGGTCCGCCGCAAGACCGCGATCAGCAACCGCCTGAACCTTCCCGGCAAGCTGCACGACTGCGACAGCACCAACCCCGACGAGTCGGAACTGTTCATCGTCGAAGGTGATAGCGCCGGTGGCTCGGCCAAGCAAGGGCGCGACCGCGATATCCAGGCGATCCTGCCGCTCAAAGGGAAAGTCCTCAATGCCGAGCAGGCCGGCAAGGCCAAGGTCCTCGACAACAAGGAGCTGACCGATATCGTCAGCGCGATGGGCTGCGGGATGGACGACCAGTATGACGCGTCGCGGCTCCGCTACGGCAAGATCATCCTCCTGACCGACGCCGATAGCGACGGCCACCACATCGCGACGTTGCTGCTGACGTTCCTCTACCGCCATTTGCCCGCCTTGCTCGAAGAAGGGCGGGTCTACCTGGCCTGTCCGCCGCTCTACAAGATCACCCACGGGCAAGACACCCAGTGGGCGGCCGACGACGCCAGTCGCGACCGGATTCTGGCCAAGCTTCCCAAGAACGCCAAGCCGAACATCACCCGGTTCAAAGGGTTAGGGGAAATGCCCGCCAAGCTCCTCTACGAGACGACTCTCGACCCGACCCGCCGCCGACTCCTGCGCGTGGTCGTTCCCGACGACGATCGCCCGTACACCGAGAGCACCGTGTCCGACCTGATGGGCAAGGAACCCGAAGCCCGGTTCAAGTTCATCATGGCCGAAGCCTACACGGCCAAGGACATCGATTTCTAACCGACTCGCAACAGGATCTTCCGGGCGCCCGGAAGCGCCGCCGCCCGGAACGCCTCCTCGGCCTCGTCCAGCAAGTACTCGGCGCCGATCAAGGGACGGACGTCGATCGTGTTCGCCTCCAGGGCCGCGATCGCCGTCGGGAACGGTCCGCACCGCGAGCCGATCAACCGGATCTCGTCAATGACCACCGGGGCAAGGCTGAGTTGATGCTCGCCGGCGATGGTTGTCTTGAGAATGACCGTCCCGCACGGTCGGACCAGACTCAAAGCGGTCTCCAGTCCCGACTTCGAGCCGGTGCAATCGATGACCAGATCCTGGGTCCGAGCGATCGAACCGGCCGATTCCCGCAGGACCGGACGGATCGAGTCGCCCGCCAGCCGAAGCTTCTCGGGATGCTTGCCGACCAGCGAGACCGACGCACCCAGTGACCGGGCAACCCAGGCGCAGAGCAGTCCCAGCTTACCGTCGCCAACAACCGTGACCGCCAGACCTGGTCCGACGTCGACCTGTTCGGGAATCCGGAACGCTGCGGCGAGCGGCTCGATAAACACCGCCTGACGATCGTCGAGTGAGTCGGGGATGGCGTGAAGATTCCGTTCCGGAACGCAAACATGATCGGCCATCGCTCCATCGTGACCGAGAATCCCGAGGACCGTCCGATTCGGGCAATGGTTCGTCCGGCCAGCCCGGCAAACCGGGCAAGAGTGACAGGAGTTGTTGATCTCGGCAGTGACGCGCCGGCCGGACTCGGTCAGGCCGACGAACTCATGGCCGAGTAGCCCCTGAAAGCCCATGTAACCCCGGGCGAGTTGCAAGTCGGTCTCGCAGATTCCGACAAGTTTGACCCGGAGTGTGACTTCACCGGCAAGCGGACTCGGCTCGGAAAGGTCATGGCGGAGCCGGATCGTGGACCCATCGCAAGTGACCCCTCGCATAACTCTTTCACTTTCTTCAGGAGATCTTCATCCGGGATGGATCGCCCGTGGTCGGGATTTTTCTGTGATTTCCGCAAATCAAGACTGGTCGGTCCGTTTGGTTTCGATTATCTTAACGGTTCATTCGTTCTGTCACCGCCCTCCGGTCGGTTTCGCGAGGAATTTTTCGACGTATTTCTAGGAGTTCGGGGAGAGAGACACTGGCCCCGTTGTCCTATGGGTGTATCGCGAGATTCCGGAACTCTTCGCGGATGGACCTGGACGGTCTTGAGCCGTGAGGCGAGGCTGTGCAGGACCTGGTGATGACGCGCCGCCCTGAGTCCCACCTCCGTTCCATTCGATTGACAAGGTAGAGCATGACGACGACAACGACGACGAAACCCGAGTCGGCCGGCATCGCCTGGCACGCGCTGATCTGGATTGGTTTTCTTCATGTGGGTGCCCTCCTGGCATTCGTTCCCTCATTTTTCACCTGGCAGGCTCTCTTGCTCTGCTTCGTCCTGCACTGGGTGACGGGCGGGTTGGGGATCACGCTGACTTATCACCGGCTGTTGACTCACCGGAGCTTCGAGGTCCGGCCGCACTGGTTTGAATACGTGATGGTTGCGATCGGCTGTTCCGCGTCCGAAGGAGGTCCGATCGCCTGGGTGTCCGACCACCGGGCGCACCATGCCCACTCGGACGAAGAACTCGACGTCCATAGCCCGAATCGGGGGTTTGCCTGGGCTCACATGCTCTGGTGGCTGACGCCGGACGTCACCGCGATTCACGACGAGGCTTACTTCCGGAAGTGGGCTCCCGACCTGATGAAAGATCCCGTCCTCCGCTGGATGGACAAGTACTTCATCATCTTCCCGATCGCCGGGGCGGTGGCGCTCTTCGCCATCGGCGGAATGCCGTTCCTGATCTGGGGCTTCTTCGTCCGGTCTTGCCTGGTCCTCCATTCGACCTGGCTGGTGAATTCCGCCACGCACGTCTGGGGCTATCGCTCGCATGAGACTCGCGACAATTCGACGAATCTCTGGTGGGTTGCGTTGATCACCTACGGCGAAGGCTGGCACAACAACCACCACGCGTTTGCGACCTCGGCCCGTCACGGCATGAGGTGGTGGGAATTCGATATGACCTACATGACCATCCAGCTCATGTCATTGGTCGGGATGGCCCGGAACATCAAGTTGCCCAAGCTGACCCACGCGGCGCCGATCATCAGCCCGAAGCAAGCGGCGAAACTGGCCAAGAAATCCGCCAAAGCGGGGCGTCGCCACGACGACGAGCCCGAACTGGTCGGAACGTCGGTCTGAGAACGCCGTAATTTTCCCTCGATTGACAGAGAACCGCGTCGAGACCCAAACTCGACGCGGTTTCTTTAATTTCGAACGGGTGGTCTTGCGGACCCGAAGAAATTCCGCCAGTCTGAATCTGGTCCATCACCGAACGCCGGAAAAGCCGATCCGATTCGAGGCAAGGGGTTTTGGGGAGCGTCGCCGTTGTCGATCATCGTTGAGGATTTCCACAAGATTTATGACGAGACCGTGGCGGTCAACGGCCTCTCGTTCGAGGTTCCTCCCGGCGAGATTCTCGGCCTGGTGGGGCCGAACGGAGCAGGCAAGACCACCACGATGCGGGCTCTGGCGGGAATCCTCGAACCGTCGAGCGGTCGGCTCTCGATCGCCGGACATGACATCAAGCGTGACGCCGTCGCCGCCAAGTCGGCCCTGGCTTACGTTCCCGACGATCCCCACCTGTTCGAGAACTTGACGATCTGGGAACATTTTCAGTTCATCGGCTCGGCCTATCGGCTCAAGGACTGGTCCGCCCGGGCCGAGGCGCTTCTGGTCCAATTCGAGCTGGTCGCCAAGCGCGACTCCCCCTGTTCCGACCTCTCGCGAGGGATGCGACAGAAGGTCGCGATCTGTTGCGGCTATCTGCACGAGCCCAAGGTGATCATGCTCGACGAGCCGCTCACCGGGCTCGACCCCCGCGGAATCCGCACCATGCAAGAATCGATCCGGAGGCGCGCGGCTCTGGGGGCGTCGGTCATGGTCAGCTCCCATTTACTCTCGCTGGTCGAGGATCTTTGCACGTCGGTCTTGCTCATGCACCGGGGACGCAAGTTGCTTCAAGGAAGCATGACCGAACTGCAGGGCGGACTGTCGGTCGACGGCCGAACCGAGAGCCTGGAAGATCTGTTCTTCCGATTGACCGAGACGCCCGACGAACCGGTTCCCGCCGGAACATCGGCGACGGAGATCTGATCCGTGGACCGCTCACTCTGGCTCCTGATGAAGCTTCGGACGTTTGCCCTGTTCCGGCGCTGGAAGAAGCTGCTCTCACGGCCCAAAGGGATCGTTCTGGCGCTGATGACGGCGCTGATTTTCGTCCCTTGGCTGGTCTCGATGGTGATGGCCTCGGGAATCGATATCCGGCCGCCCATGGACAAGATCCACCGGTTCGCTCCCCTGGCTGTCTTCGCGTTTACGATCGGTTCGTTGATGTTTTCGGCGGGCGAGCAGTCGCTCTACTACTCACCGGCGGAGGTCACTTTCCTGTTCGCCGGTCCGTAT
>JAJYCH010000413.1 GCA_021778575.1 Planctomycetota bacterium | reverse complement strand
CTACATCATCGAAGGCCCCTTGATGAACGGGATGAACGTCGTCGGCGACCTGTTCGGCTCGGGCAAGATGTTCCTCCCGCAGGTGGTCAAGAGCGCCCGGGTGATGAAGAAGGCGGTCGCCTATCTGCAACCGTTCATGGAAGCCGAGAAGGTCGCCGCCGGCGGGGTGGGTGGCGAACACAAGGCGCGCGGCAAGGTCCTGATGGCCACCGTGAAGGGGGACGTCCACGACATCGGCAAGAACATCGTCGGCGTCGTCCTGGGCTGCAATGATTACGAGGTGATCGACCTCGGCGTGATGTGCCCGTCGGACCGGATCTTGCAGGCCGCCAAGGACCACGACGTCGATATGATCGGCCTGTCGGGCCTGATCACGCCGTCACTCGACGAGATGGCGCACGTCGCCAAGGAAATGGAGCGGCAAGGTTTCACGATCCCGCTGCTGATCGGCGGGGCGACGACCAGCGTCAAGCACACGGCGGTCAAGATCGCCAACTATTACGGTGGTCCGGTTGTTCACGTGAAAGATGCTTCACGAAGCGTCGGCGTGGTCGATCGGCTCAATCGTCCCGAGACCCGTCCCGAGATCGATCGCGAGAACCGCGAGATCCAGGAGCAAGAGCGCACCGCCTTCGCCAAGAAGGTCAAGCGGAAGCTGGTCTCGTATGAGGAAGCCGTCCGCCGTCGGTTCGCGACCGACTGGAAAGATTCGAGCATCGACCGCCCGAGTTTCCTTGGCCAGAAGGTCTTGACCGACGTTCCGCTCGAACAGTTGATTCCGTTCATCGACTGGTCGCCGTTCTTCATGGCCTGGGAGCTGAAGGGAAAGTACCCGGCGATCTTCAAGGACCCGGTGGTCGGCAAGGTCGCCACCGAACTGTATGCCGACGCCCGGGCGCTCCTCGACAAGATCGTCGCCGAGAAGCTGTTCCAGGCCAACGGGATCTACGGCTTCTTCCCGGCGAACTCGGACGGCGACGAGATCATCCTTTACACCGATGAGTCGCGAACCGCCGAACGTGGCCGGATTCAGACCCTTCGCCAGCAGTGGGAGCGTGAAGGGCAGAAAGATTTCAAGAGCCTGGCCGATTACGTGGCGCCGGTCGGCTCGGGCCGGATCGACTACCTGGGGGCGTTCGCCGTCACGACCGGAATCGGCGCCGATGAACTCGCCAAGGACTTCGAGAGCGCCGGCGACGACCCCTCGGCGATCATGGCCAAGGCCCTGGCCGACCGCCTGGCCGAAGCCTTCGCCGAGATGCTCCATCAGCAAGCCCGGCGCGACTGGGGCTACGGGCTCGACGAGAGCCTTTCCGCCGACGACCTGATCGACGAGAAATATCGCGGAATTCGCCCGGCTCCCGGCTATCCCGCGTGCCCCGACCACACCGAGAAATGGACGATCTGGAATCTGCTGGACGTCGAGAAAACAACCGGGATCTGGCTGACCGAGAGCCTGGCCATGCACCCGGCGGCGTCGGTCAGCGGGCTCTACTTCGCCCACCCGAAGGCCCGCTACTTCGCCGTCGACCTGATCACCAAGGACCAGGTCGAGAACTACGCGGCCCGCAAGAAGCTGCCGATCGCCGAGGTCGAGCGCTGGCTGTCGCCGAACCTGGGTTATGACCGGGAGTGAGGGCGGTCGGGGAAATCGGTGCGGCTTTCGCCAACGCGCGGTTCACGGCCGGGTTGCAACCCGACACGCGCGTCCGCGAGACAGGAGTCAGCCGCGCTGACCAGTTCAGGCGTCGGGCAAGAACCGGACGAAGATGTCCCCGCCCACGAGGTCACTCTTCGCCGCCAACCGTTCGACCAGTGTCGGGCCGTCGCACCAGTCGGGATAGATCCAGTGCATCCAGTCCATCGTCGTGGCGTTGCACTCGATCCGGCCCAGCGATGCCAATCGATCGAGGCAGTTTCGGGCATTGTCCAGTTCGCGGTGGAAATACTCGAAGCAGATGCACGGGATCGACCGTGAAAGCCCTCCGATCACCTTTGTTTCGAGCCCTTCGACATCAATCTTGATGAAGTCGGGCACGCCAAATTGCTCGATCAAGGCGTCGATGGTGTCGATCGTCACTTCCACCGGCGGTGCTTCGCGTTTGCCATCGCTCCAATCTTCGCGGAGGCTGGCCATCGCTGCGGATCGACCGAAATGGAGCGTCGCTGTTCCGGGTTGGTCGGAAATCGCCTTGGGAACAATCGTCACTTTGGAGTTCTTGCCGTACCGCCAGCGAAGGGTCTCCAGGCACATCGGGTTCGGCTCGACCGCGATGACTCGGCCTCCGAGCTTCAGGAAAATCTCGGTCTTGTCGCCGAGATGCGCGCCGAGGTCAAAGCAAAGCGAACCTTGATGGACGAACGGTCGGTAGAACTCGACGCTCTGGGCGCTGTCGCGCCGGATCGAAAGCGACAGTTTTCGGTAGGTGTAGCGGATCGGGTGGATCAGATGGAGGCGTCGCAAAATTCGCTTGATCGGTTCTCGATCGATTCGGAAAAGCATAGGAATTTTCGCTGTTGGGAACAAAAGGGAGAGTCGAAGTCGAGAAAATTACCATTTTGAGTATAAGGCTCGCACGGACCATCGCAAGGGCCTGATGCCGGTAAACGGTGGACGGTGTCCGCTTTTGTCGGATTCACGAAGGTCGGTGGGGTTCACTCGCACGGATTGATTCGATCTGGTGATTGAGTGTCTTCGAGAACTCACGTCAGTCTGTCAACGGCGCTGACAGTCGGGGCGGACAATGCCGGAATTCGGGGGTGGACCCCTGAGATTCGACGAATATTGACCGATTGACAACCTTGATGACTCTTGGTGCAAAGGTCAGCTATAATTCAGATGAGTCAATCGGCAACAGGCTTTGCAATCGAGGCTCATCATGATTCACCGCGTCGCGTTTGCCTTGATTTTCGGCAGCCTGCTTGCCGAGCGGTCCGAGGCTCAGGCTCCCGCTGCCCCGGCCGGCGTTGCCCGACCGGCCGACCTACCGCCTCCCTTGCCTGTCCCGGCGGCTTTGCCCGCCCGGGCGGCGAACAATCACGCCGACCCGCTCAACGACCAGGGGCGGTTCGCCAATCCCGGCGGGATCGGCCGACATTCGGAATACTACACCCGGTTCACACCAATGTACGGCTACCCCGGACCGTCGAACCGGGTTGCCGTCTTCGGCCAGGGGGGAGGACCCACCCGCGCCGACCAGGTCGAGGCCTTCCGCGCCGGTCAGTACCGGACCCGGAACATTCAAAGTAATATCAACGCCTACGGCCGCCCCATCGGATTCGGATACGGATTCGGTTATGGATACGGCTATGGACGTGGCCTCGGCGGGTTTCGATGAGAGAGGGGCTGGTATGCCTGATCTCGACTCCGGAAAGCGGATTCACGCTCCGACCTTCACTCTGGCCGAGATCATGGGCTTCATCGCGGCCCTGTCGCTGGCTTTCGTCTGGCCAGCCCTGCTCTTATTCCCGGTGGTATCGGCGACCTTTGCTGTTTTATTGGTGCGAAGCGGATTCAAGCTCATCGAGATGCTGGCCATCGCGTGTGTCACGGGTGTCCTGCTCGGATTGCTGTTCGCATTGTTGCCTCCAGGGCATCGACGATGAGTTCAGGCGTCGAGCCGCTCCGAGTTTGAAGCGGCTCGACGCGGCGTCTTGAACCAGGCTGGTAGGGTGTGTCGAGCGTCAGCGAAGACGCACCGGGCTCGATCATTCCTCGCGGTGCGTCTTCGCTGACGCTCGACATACCCTACATTTTCAATCCTCTTCAAGACCCGACCGGCTCCTGGCCCAGCGGTTGACCAGGTCGGTCTGGATGTTGGGCGGCACGGGCTCGTAGGCGTGGAACTCCATGGTGTAGGAGCCTCGGCCGCCGGTCAGGCTTTTCAGGTCGGTGGCGTAGCGCAGGGCTTCGGCGAGCGGAACCCTGGCGTGGATCGCCTGCTGGCCGCCGGGGAGTGAGTCCATCCCGGTGATCTGTCCCCGACGGGTCGAGAGATCGGCCGAGACGTCGCCGAACTTCTCCAGCGGCGCGGTGACTTCCAGGTCGACGATCGGTTCGAGCAGGCTGGGCCTGGCGGCGATGAATGCCTTGCGGAACGCGGCGGCCCCGGCGATCTTGAACGCTGCTTCCGAGCTATCGACGGCGTGGTGCGAGCCGAAGAAGACCTCGACCTCGACGTCCACCACGGCGTTCCCGGAGACCACCCCTTTTTCAAGCTGTTCGCGGATTCCCTTCTCGATCGCCGGCAGGAACTGGTTGGGGATCACCCCCCCCTTGACGGCGTCGACGAACGAGAATCCCGCGCCTCGGGGGCGTGGGCGAACCCGAAGCTGGACGTCGGCGAACTGGCCTCGGCCACCGGTCTGCTTCTTGTGGCGATGGTGCGACTCGGCCTCGCCGGCGATCGTTTCGAGATAGGGGACGTGCGGAACATGGGTATTGACGTCGATCTTGTACCGCGACTTGAGCCGGTTCTGGATCACGTCGAGATGCAGCTCGCTCATCCCGGAGATGACCAGCTCGTGGGTCTGCGAGTCGCGACGGTAGGTGAAGGTCGGGTCCTCGTCGGCGAGCTTGGCCAGTCCGGCGGAGATCCTGGGCTCGTCCTCGCGGGTCCTCGGCTCGACGGCCCGGGGGACCATCGGCGTCGGGAAGTGGATCGGGTTGAGCGCCAGGCGGTTGGTCTGACCGTTGGCGGCGATGGTCACGGTATCGGAGATATGCAGATCATCGAACTTGGGAATGGCCACGATATCGCCGGCGATCGCTTCCTTGACTTCCTCCTGGGTCTTCCCCTGGAGCCGGTAGAGGTGGCCTGGCTTGCTGGTCTTGCCGGTCCGGAGGTTGACCAGCGTCGAGTCATGAGCCATCCGGCCGGAGTGGATTCTGAGCACGCTGAGCTTGCCGACGAACAGGTCGTTGGTGGTCTTGAAGACCTGCGCGACGAGGTCTCCCTCCTCCACCGGCGCGAGTTCGACCTCGGCCTCGTCGAGCCCTTCGTGGCCGAATCGGTGGACCTCGTCGGGCTTGAGCGTGATCTCGGCCAGGAGCCCGAGCATCTCGCGGACGCCGATATCCTTCCGCGCCGAGACGCAAACGACCGGCACCAGATGCCCGGCGGCGATGGC
>JAJYCH010000412.1 GCA_021778575.1 Planctomycetota bacterium | reverse complement strand
AGAGCCTTGAGGGAAGAATTCACAAACTGAGGGATCGTTCCCCGCGCCGATATTCGAGTCGTCGCAATTCGGGAGCGAAACCGAATCCCAAATTTTTGGGCTTGACGGGTCCAACCATACCAGGGTGTGTCGAGCGTCAGCGAAGACGCACCACAACTGCCAATCATCCGGCATGAACGACATCCGTGCGTCTTTGCTGACGCTCGATACACCCACCATTGTTATCCTCGATTATCTTGTTGTCCCATGTCGATTCGTAGGGTGGGTCGAGTGCAACGAGCCCCACCACGCCTTCTAATTTCGAGAACTCGATGGCCTCACAACGAATCACGATCGCGAAGATCGCCGGCGCAGCCGGCTTGGCGGTGACCTCGCAGTTTCGCGAGTGGAGCGGGCTTCGCGTGTCTGATGATCCTGATGAGTGGGAGTCTGCTCAGTGGCCGATTTCCGCTCGCGAGGAGATCGATTCGTTCGTCTCGAATCTTCGGACTCATGGTCATGAGCTTCCTGTTGTTTTCTTCCAGGAACACGTCGATTTCTGGCTCATGGGCGGCGATTATCAACGCTGGCTCGCGCCTGAGTATGGGCCTCGGGCGATCGAGGTCCATTCGGATCGATTTCAAGTATGGTGTTATCCGCTGCACTATGGTGAGGTACTCGCGGAGCGGCTGAAAGCGGCAACGCGGTTCAAGCGAATTCTCGAGCGGATCGCGCCGGAAGAGCGCTGGTTCATACTCTCGTTGCTTGAGTCGGTCCAAGCCTGGGAATCGTTGGTCGAGGTGGCGGCTCTGGTCGTGGTCCGCGAGGTTCACGGCGGGTTGGTGATGGATTCCGAGTTGGAGTCGTCATTACAGGTAGTCCCGGATTGGGTCGGAGGAATGTCATGATTGCAATCAATGCGGGCTGAACCGCCGACCTTTTTTGGAATTCTGCTCAATCGTTCCAGTTTTCCTGATCCGGCGGGTTCGCGCAATCCGAAAGATCCAGTTGGTGGAGTCTCCGCGTTCGGGTTCGGACTCTGGTCCGCCTCCCGCCCGAAGTTGTTGCGACTCCCAGGATCTGGCGAGCGAACCATGTTGCGATCCGCGTTCGTGAGGCAGCGCCGGGCTTTTTCGGTGGAGATTCTCGAAACCCGGGCCTTGCTCAGTTCGGCGGCGGTGATTTCGTGGAAGATGGCACCGCAGATCGTGCTCGACAAGGCGCACGGCAACGCTCCCGACCTGCCCAATACCTCGGCTTATGTGAATCCCGCCGGGGGGTATCAGGTTCTCCTCGATGCCTCGCATTCGCAAGGGGTTCAGCGATCAACCACGTTTACCTGGACGATCAGCGAGTCGGGTCAGACCGTGGCGACGGTTCAGGGTCGGAAGCCCGAAGTGACGTTGCCGGAAGGCCCGTACACGGTTGAACTTTCGGCGAAGGGTCTCCAGGGGACGACCGGGCCGGTCGTGGTCGATCAGAGCCTGGTGGTCAAGGATGTATTGATCGTCTCGATTGGCGATTCGTATGCCTCGGGCGAGGGGAACCCGGTCGTCAACGGGCTCTACTTCCTGAAATCGGCGCAGTGGGCTCATTCACCTGATCCGGCCATGAACCTGGAAAACGCCAAGGCCCACCGATCAACCCTGGCCGCGCCGGCGCAGTTCGCGCTCACGCTCCAGAAGAACAACCCGCACGAGGCCGTCACGTTTGTCTCGGTGGCGGATTCGGGGGCGACGATCGCTCAGGGGTTGCTCGGGCCGATGCCCTCGAACGTCGATTCGAGCTATATCCTGCCGTCCGAGATCGATGAGGTTCGCAAGATCGTCGGCACGCATCCGATTGATGTCTTGACCGTGTCGATCGGCGGCAACGACATTGGCTTCTCGACCAGGCTCCAGCAACTGGCCACGAATTCGGTCGCCGGAATCCCGAGCCTGAGCACGATTCAAGACCAGGTGAACGCGGATCTGGCGACACTCCCCCAGCAATATGCCGCGCTCGGCCAGGCGATCAATAGTCTTGATCCGGGAAAAACGCTGATTACCGAATACCCCGATCTGACCCGGAACCAGAAGGGGCAATACGCCCCGATCAAGCTGGCCGGCCTGAGCGCGATCAGCACGTCGAACGTCGAGTTCGCCGCCGAGAATATCCTGGCGCCGTTGAATCAGGCGGTCGCGACGGCCGCCGCCGCCAATGGCTGGGTTGCCGTCGATGGACTGGCCGCGCCGTTCCGGACGCATGGGTATTCGTCAACGAATTCGTGGATTCGCAACGTCGGCGATTCGCTCCGCTATGAAAATAGCATCATTGGAGCATTTCACCCCAACGCCCAGGGACAGCATGCGATCGCCAACCGGATTCTCAACGTTTACGACCAGGCTCTGGCAGCGGTCGCCGGTTGATCTCGCATGCTGGGATCTTATCAGCGGAACGGATCGGAATACTTGGGGTCGTTGCTGAGCTTGTGGTCGGTCAGGGTCTTCAAGAACGCGACGAGCGCGGCTGATTCGTGGGGTTCGAGCCTCATCAGGCGAACCCCTGGTCGGCCTCGGCCGGCCCTGAGCTGGGGGTCGAGATTGGGGTGAAGCTTGACCCCGGTGTTGTAGTGATCGACGACTTCTTCGAGGGTCTGGAACCGGCCGTCGTGCATGTAAGGGGCGGTTAATTCGACGTTCCGGAGGTCGGGCGTCTTGAAGAGGCCGTAATGGCGGGCGTTCAGGGTCAGGTCGCCGACTCCGTTGTCGGTCGTGGCCAGTTCCTGGTCGAGCCCGTTATTGAGCAGGCGGTCGGGGATGAACAGGGCCGACTGCACGGCCTTGTTGTCGTTCCGGAAGAAGGCGTAGTTGCGGAGGTGACAGGTGGCGCAGTTGCCTCGCGAGGTCCGGTCGTGATCGCCGAGGAAGATCTTCTTGCCGAGATTCTCGGCCTCGGTGAAGTTGGCGAAGTCGTCGCGGATCTCGCCGGCCTGGGCGAGCCCCTCGTCGAATTTTGACTGGTACGAGACGATCGAGCGGACGAACTGGGCGAGGGCCTTCGCGACCCGTTCGGCGGTGATGTCCTCGTCCCCGAAGGCCTGGCGGAACAACGGGGCGTAGGCGGGGTCGAGGCGTAGGGTCTCGACGACCAGGTCGACCTTGTGCGCCATCTCGTTGCGGTCCTCGATCGGCATCAGAACCTGGGTTTCGAGAGTCGTCGCTCGCTCGTCCCAGAAGAACTTGCCGTTCTCGACGAACTTGACGTTCACCAGGGGCATCGCGTTCCGATCGCCACGCTTGCCGCCGACTCCCTTGCTGAACCGGTCAGGATCGGAAAACGCGTGCTTCTGCGAGTGGCAACTGGCGCAAGAAACCGTGCCGTCCTTCGAGAACCGCCGGTCGTAAAACAGAACCCGGCCGAGCGTCGCCCCTTCGTTGGTCGTCGGGTTCGATCGCGGGGTGTTGTCGAGTCGTTGAACAAATCGGGCTTGAAAATGGTCGGGTAAGTCGAACTTCGTGTAGTTGAACGGAGTTTCCGGCAGGTCGAGTTTGGTGGAGATCGTTGGGGAATCGCCCGCGCTGACGAACGGACTGGTCCCGCAGAGAAAAGCAACCATCGCGAGTAAGTTTCGGCGGGTTTTCATGGGTACGATTTCTCCGTGAAAGGATTATCAAATCTGGTTCCCACGCCGAGCGTGGGAACGAGCGATTTTCCTTGAATCGCGATTCTTGATCAGTTGTCCTGTCGGCCTGGAGGACCACCTCCGGGGGGGCCTCCCCCCGGCGGTCCTCCGCCGGGAGGGCCGGTTCGACGGCGACCCTGCGTGCCTTGCCGCTTTGAGAGAGCTTCGACCTCGGAGCGTTCGAGGTAGCCGTCTTTATTGGTATCTCCCTCGGTCATCATCCGGGTCATCCGCTCGGGCAACTCGGCCGACGAGATCTTGCCATCGTTATTCTTGTCCATCTTCATCACCGAATCGACCAGCGCCTTGGGGTCGGTCGCCCGGCCACCCCTCGGCGGTCCACCTCCGGGCGGGCCCTCGAAATCGTCGCCGGGGCCGCGACGAGGCGGTCGCGGGGGCCGGACCTCGTCCTCGGTGATGATCCCATCCTTGTTCTTGTCGAGCTTGGCGAGGCTGGTGGCGGCCTTGGCGAGTTCCTTCGACGAGATCTCGCCAGCCTTGTCCAGGTCGAGCGCCAGGAAGATCAGGTTTGGCGGCGGCGGTGGTGGCGGGGGTGGTGGTGGTCCATCCTCGGGACCGAAGTCACCGGGTCGAGGCGGGCGACCCGCAGGGTCTTGCTCGCCGCGTTCCGCGCCCGGTCGGGGCGGTCGCTGGCCCGGTTCTTGGGCGGGGAGCCAGGTCATGGCCATGACCCCCAGTAATCCAGCCAGGCGAACTTGCATCGAAAAGTCCTTGAGTGTGGGAAGGTCGGGTCGGTCGTAAGCCTTCGATGGGCGGCAAAATTGGCTTTCGGCCCGCTACGCTTGATGATATCTGGGGAAACGGACAGTCGTGGTGCGATTCTACCGCGACATTCGAAAATAATTCTCGATCCGGGGTACCCGATCGGCGCGACGACCCGTTATGTTCTTGGAAGGTAGAACGCGCCGTCGCGTGAAGATCCTGAACCGGGGATCGTCGCCCCGGGATGCCGGAGGGCTCAAAAGGCGATGTCGAGCAGCACGGAGACCGATCCCACCGACCTGCTCGACCGTGTCCGTCGCGGCGATGAACGGGCGCTCGCCGAGCTCTTTTCGGCCGAACGGGACCGGCTCTGGCGGATGGTTCAGGCCCGGCTCGACCGCCGGCTCCGGGGCCGGGTCGATCCCGACGACATCCTTCAGGAAGCGTATCTCGACGCGACCCGGCGGATCGCTCATTTCGCCAACGAGCCGGACATGTCGTTCTTTCTCTGGCTCCGCCTGATCGTGGGCCAGACCCTGGTCGACGTCCATCGCCGCCATCTCGACGCCCAGATGCGCGACGCCGGCCGCGATGTCTCGATCGCCCGAGGAGCCAGCCCCGGAGCGTCGTCGGCCTCGCTGGCCGGCCATCTCGTCGCGCACCTGACCTCGCCCAGCCAGGCGGCGATCCGGGCCGAGATGGAGGCCCAACTGGGCCAGGCGATCGACAGTCTCGACCCGATCGACCGCGAAGTCCTGGTCCTCC
>JAJYCH010000411.1 GCA_021778575.1 Planctomycetota bacterium | reverse complement strand
GCCACGCGGTTGCCCGACATCGAACTGCTGAGCATCGACGCCCCGACTTTTGGCGTCGCCGGCAAGGCGGTCCGGGTTCCATTCACCATCGATAGCGCGATGCCCCGAGCTTATGTGACGACCGTCAGCCTCAAGACCTCCGACGGCGACGAGGTGACCAAGGAAGTCAAGGTCGAGCCGATGACCCGGACGACCGACGAGATCCTCTGGAAGCCGAAGGGAACCGGCGAGTTCACGCTCAAGCTCACCGTCCCCAAGCATCCCGACGAACAGCTTGTGGACAACAACTCGTTCTCGGCCCCGATCGCGATCCGCGAGGAGAAGCTCAAGGTCCTGGTCGTGGAATCGACCCCGCGCTGGGAGTATCGCTACCTCCGAAACGCCCTGTCGCGCGACCCGGGGATCGACCTGTCGTGCCTGCTGTTTCACCCCGGTCTGAGCAAGCCCGGCGGCGGCAACAAGGACTACATCAAGGCGTTCCCGAAGGGCCTGGACGAACTCTCGAAGTTTGACGTCGTCTTTCTGGGGGACGTGGGCCTGGAGAACGGCCAGCTTACCGCCGAGGACTGTCGCCAGCTCAAAGGGCTGGTCGAGCATCAGGCCAGCGGCCTGGTCTTCCTGCCCGGTTGGGACGGTCGCCAGTTCTCGTTGCTCGAAACCGAGCTGGGGGATCTCTGCCCGGTCGTGCTCGACCCCTCGCAGCCGGGGGGTTGGGGCTCGCGAACTCCGAACCATTTCGAGCTGACCGAGTCGGGTCGGCGGAGCCTCCTGACCAAGCTTGCCGACTCGTCGGACGACAACGCCCAGGTCTGGGAAGGGTTGCCGGGCTTCCAGTGGTACGCCCCGGTCGTCCGGGCCAAGGCGGGGACCGACGTCCTCGCCGTCCACAAGGATATCTCGAACGAGACCGGCCGCCTGCCGCTGCTGGTCACCCGGACCTTCGGCGCCGGGAAGGTCCTGTTCATGGGGACCGACGGTGCCTGGCGGTGGCGGAAAGGGGTCGAGGACAAGTACCACTACCGGTTCTGGGGGCAAGTGGTCCGCTGGATGGCCTATCAGCGGAACATGGCCAAGGGGGAGACCATGCGTCTCTACTACGTCCCCGACCAGCCCCGGATGAATCAGACCTTGACCCTCCACGCCAACGTGACCGAGCCCAGCGGCGAGCCGGTCCGCCAGGGGGAAGTGGTGGCCCGGATCACCGCCCCGTCGGGCAAGACCGAGACGGTCCGGTTCCGATCCGACGGCGAGGAATGGGGCACGTTCTCGGGCCGGTTCGACCCGCAGGAGCCAGGCAAGTACCAGGTGACGCTGACTTGCAAGGAGACCCGCGCCAAACTGGAGGCGACGGTGAACGTCCAGGGGGTCGCCGCCGAACGGCTGGGCCGACCGGCCCGTCCGGAGGTTCTCGAAGAGATCGCCCGCGTCACCCGAGGGGAAGTGGTCAAGCCCGACAAGGTGGCCGAGATCACCCGGGCCCTGGCCGAACTGCCCGAGCCGCCCCCCTTGATCCGTCGGGTCCAGCTCTGGTGCCATCCGGCGGTCGCGGGTACACTTGTCGGATGCCTGGGGCTGTTCTGGGCCGGGCGTAAGTGGATTGGCCTGATCTGATCGCGGTCGGATGTTGTTGTTGTTCGGAGTGGTCACGTCCTGAACTACCAAAGGGGTTGACATGAGCATCGCCGGGTCAAACGAGCGGTTGCAGATCCCCGATAAACTCCGGCACCAGCTCGACGACTTTCGTCGACGGGTCTGGACCATCAAGACCATCGAGTCCCTGGCGCAGGCCGCGTTCGGGCTGGTCGTGGCGTTCCTGTGCCTCTACGCGCTCGACCGGGTCTGGGAGACGCCGACCTGGCCGCGCGCGGCTCTGTTCGGCGTCTCGGCGGTGGCCGGAGCACTGGTCCCTTTTGCCCTCTACCGCTGGGTCTGGCGGCAACGACGCCCGGACCAGCTTGCCCGGCTCCTGGCCCGGAAGCACCCCCGGATCGGTGACCAGCTTCTCGGCGTGATCGAGCTGGCCCACGACGATTCGGAACAGCGGAGGTCGCGCCAACTGGTCGAGGCGGCGATCATCCAGGTGGCTGACGACGCCGCGAAACGCGACTTCACCGACGCCGTGCCGAGCCCGCGCCACAAGTTGTGGATCGGCCTGCTGGCCGGTCCGGCGGCGATCGCCATCGGCCTTTTCGTGGTCTTCAGCCCGGCCGCCTCGAACACTCTGGCTCGCCTGCTCGCCCCCTGGAAGGCGACGCCGCGCTATACCTTCGCGATGCTCGAACCGGTCCCGTCGAAGCTGGTCGTCGCCCACGGCGAGCCGTTCGTCTTCGAGGTCAAGCTGACCGAGTCGACCGCGCGCCATCCTGCGACCGCCATGGCGACGATCGGCGATCGAGCGCCCGTGGTCGCACTGCTCAAGAACAACAAGTACGAATTCGACCTGCCGTCGCAGGTGGTCAAGTCGCGGATCGACCTCAAGGTTGGCGACGCCGTTCGCTCGATCGAGGTCGAGCCGATGCACCGGCCCGAACTGACGTCGGTCGTCGCCGGCGTCACGCTGCCCGACTATCTGGGACGACCCGGCGCGACCGAGAAAGACGTCCGAGGCGGCTCGATCACCCTGGTCAAGGGAGCCCGGGCGACCTTCACCGCGAAGGCAGGCCGCGAGCTGGCATCGGCCTGGCTCGATGAGTCGTCGCTGACTCCGACCGGCTCGATTCTGTCCAGCCCCGCCATCGCGATTGACGGCTCGCGCGACCTCCGGTTCCGCTGGACCGACCGGTTTGGCCTGGCGGGCAAGGAACCGTTCACGCTCAAGATCACCGGCCGGGACGACGAAGCTCCGACCTTGATGATCGAGGACCTGCCGCGTCAGAAGGTTGTTCTCGACTCCGAACTGCTCAACTTCAAGATCCGGGCCCAGGACGATTTCGGCGTCAAGCGCGTCGGGCTGGTCTGGCAAGGGCTCGATAATCGGGCTGTCCGGTCGATCGCGACGGGCGACAAGGTTCTCGCCGCCGGTGCTCCCGACAAGGAGACCCTCGAACTCGCCGGGGCGTTCTCGGCCAAGTCGTTCGGGATCGAGCCCCAGCCGATCTCGCTCCGGGTCTTCGCCGAGGATTACCTGCCCGGTCGCGCCCGGATTCTGTCGCCGCCTTATACCTTGTACATCCTGAGTGCCGAACAGCACGCGATCTGGTTGACCGAACAACTGAGCAAGTGGCACCGCCAGTCGCTCGAAGTCCGCGACCGCGAGTTGCAGCTCTACGAGACCAACAAGCAACTCCGCGAACTGCCTCCCGCCGAACTCGACACGGCCGAGAATCGCAAGAAGATCGAAGCCCAGGCCTCGGCCGAGCGGGCGAACGGTCGACGGCTGTCGGGACTGGTGAACTCGGGCGAAGATCTGGTCAAGCAGGCGATGCGGAACCCCGAGTTCGGCGTCGGCCACCTCGAACGCTGGGCCGAGATGCTCCAGGTTCTCAAGGACATCTCCGACAACCGGATGCCCTCGGTCGCCGACCTTTTGAAGCAGGCCAGCCAGGCCGAGAAAGCGGTCGCGGCCAAGTCGCCCAGCAACTCGGCCCCGATGGCTGGCAACGTCCGGTCGGGATCGCAGGCGAAGCCGGGCGAGTCCAAGCCCGCTGAGGCCAAGCCGCCGACCGCCGTTCCCGCCGTGGTCGATACCGAGTCGACCCAGCAGCCGGCCGACACCAAGGAAGCGAAGCCGTCGCCTCCGTCGCCGCCCAAGACGCCCAGGCTCCTCCTGCCGACCACCACCCTGACCGGTGGCGTGAAGCCGGGCGAGCCGGGTGATCCGCCCGCCGCTCAGAAGGTGGACGAGGCCCTGGTCCAGCAGCGCGACCTCCTGGCCGAATTCGAGAAGGTGGCCGACGAGCTGAACAAGGTCCTCGCCAACCTCGAAGGAAGCACCCTGGTCAAGCGGCTCAAGGCGGCGTCGCGACTGCAAACCACCGTCGCCGCCAAGATCGGCGACCAGGTGAAGGATTCGTTTGGCCTGACGACCGTGAACGCAAACCCCCGGGCCATGACAGGAATGCTCCAGGGGCGCGTCGTGGCCAATTTCGTGGCAGTCGCCCCGGCGGCTCCCGCGGCACCCGCTGTCGTGGCACCCGCTGTCGCGGGGGCCAAGATCGTCGACGCGAATCCGGCAGCAGCCCCGAAGCCCGCCGCCCCCCCCAAGGATCGCGCGGGGCTTTCCGAACCGACGTTCCAGATCCTCGATGGCCTGGCCGAGCAGGAGGCCAAGGGCTCGCACACCGTCTCGGTGATCATGGACGACATGGCCGCTTACTTCGAGCGTCGTCAGTTCGTCCGGTTCAAGACGGTCCTCGACGAGATGCGTCAAAAAGATGTCATCGGTGCCCTCCGACAACTTGGCGACGACCTCAAGCGCGAGCAAGGGCTCTCGATCGCCCAGGCCGAATTCTGGTCGGACACGCTCGACCGCTGGGCCGAGGACCTGGTCGACCCGGCCAAGAGCGGAACCTGCCCCGGTTCGAAGTCGAAGGGGAGCCTGCCGCCTTCGGTGGTCCTTGAAGTTCTCCAGATCCTCGAAGGGGAGGTCAACCTCCGCGACCAGACCCGGGTGGCTGAACAGGCTCGCCCCGCGCTCGCCGCCGAGGAATCGAAGAAGGAAGCCAAGGGGCTCGCCAAGACCCAGGATGTCCTGATGGAACGGGTCGTGAAGGTCATCGAGCGGATTCGCGAGCTGCCCGACGCCGAGCAGGAGTTCGGCTACGAACTGAACCTGCTCAACAAGGTTGGCCTGGTGATGGAGGAAGCGACCGATATCCTCAACAAGCCCGAGACCGGAGCCCCGGCCATCGCGGCCGAGACCGAGGCGATCGAGCTTCTGCTCCAGTCGAAGCGGATCAACCCCAAAGGGGGGGGCGGTGGCGGTTCGTCTCCCGGCGGCGGCGGCAAGGGGACGACCAGCGACTCGGCGCTGGCCTTGATGGGCAACGGCGTCAACCAGAAGGAAGTCCGCGAGGATCATGGGATCTCGCAGGCGACCGGAGAGACCGGAGCCGCACTTCCTGAGGAGTATCGCTCGGGTCTCGACCAGTATTTCAACAAGCTCGAACGCCCGCCCGCCGGCCGCTGATCGGGGCGGTATCCCCGAGGA
>JAJYCH010000410.1 GCA_021778575.1 Planctomycetota bacterium | reverse complement strand
AGACCGTGGAGCAAGCTCCACGAAGCAGAGCGAGAGCAAGCTCTCGCACTCCAGATAACCAATCCGTCCGAGTCCCCACCAGAAAATCCGGGTACACCCCCGGGTTCGAGACGTCCTCGTCAGCCCGATTGGTCAGGATCGTCGGGTGAGCCGCCGTCAAGCTCGCTTGCGGCGTCGTCTCGCGGCCCGTTCCGCCTCGGCCTGAGCCTGTCGTCGAGCCTTCCGCCGCGTTTTCCGCGCCTGTCGCTCCCATTCCTGGCGGCGGATTTCTTCGATGGAATCACGGAGCCGGCGTGATGAATGCAGAGATTCGTCCGGAATCCGGTGGTCCAGACCCCAACGGTCACAATACAGGCAATACATCGACGGGCCGAGCCGTTTCGAGGCGCACGAGGGACACGACGCTTTTCGACCATCGCCGGGTCCGGGCCAGGGGATCAGTCCCAGGCCGATCAGCAGCGTGGGACCTGGTAAATGATCGATTGTCGGCCTGACCCGGGGATCGGCGGAAATCGGGTGACGGATCATGGCCTCCTCGGCCCGTTCCAAAGCTTCTTCCACCGAGAGAGCCGGATCGAGTAACCGATCGAAGGCCGCCGCTCGCTCATCGCGAAAAACCCGAGAGGCGCGGAGGCCCGGAGGCTCCGGGTCGCCCTGGTTGGCCCAGCGGGGAACCTGATCGCGACCGGATTCCACCAGCCTCAGACCCAGAAATGCCGCTCCGGCGACCGAGAGCGTGACCACGACGTCGACGTCACGTTCCCAGGCCGTCAACCAGCCCGATACGTCCAGGTTTGCCACCAGGTCGGTGGTTTCCTCCAGGTCTCGCCCGATTGACCGGGCCAGTTCTCCGGGCGACTGCCAGGCGACCGGAGCCTTGATCAGCGCCTCGATGATCCGCCGCCCCTCTTCCGATAAGTCCCGCACCGTTTCCCCTTCGCACAATTGTCGGATGATTGGCCGTGCCCGGATTGATGGAGGATTGTCGTTTAGCCCTGAGCGAGTGGGTCGAGTTCGGTCTCCTGTTCGTCGATGACTCCTCGACGGTGGAGGTTAAGTCCGATGGGCTCGCCGGGACGCGCGATCGGTTTGGCCTGAATCTGCCCGAGACGCTTGAGTTCTTCGTCGGTGGGGGGTTCGAGCCCATCGAGCTTGACCTCGGCCTCGGCCCGAGCGATGGCAAATCGGGCCTGAGCCTGAGCGGCCTCGGCCTCGGCGGATCGGGCTTCGGCTTCGAGCGTCCGGAGGGTGGCCAGGGCCGCGTCGGGAAACTCACCGAGGTGGGCCAGAACCTTGCGGACCCAGCGCTGGTTCGGTCCATCATCCTCCTGGCGGGCCAGGACAAACGAGGCGATGCAGGCGTTCGCGTCCTTCTCTTCGACGGCTTGATCCACGAACGTTTCGAGTTCCTCGCTCGGCCGACCCTGGAGCGCCTGAATGTAGACGCCGATGAGCCGAGGGTTGACCCGGTCGGGGCGGCTGGTCGCCTTGTCGATCGCGCGGAGGTCGTCCTCGCCGTAGACCCGGTTGCGGAATCCTTCGAGCTGGCGGCGAGTCCACTCGATGGCGACGTCATCGCCCGAGTTGACCGCGGTCTGATGGAACGACAGCAGGCTTGCGAGAGTCGGCGCGGGGGCACCACCAATCATCGGCCGGACGAAAGTTTTTCCCTCGAACTCGGCCACTCGGGTCTGCAACTGCTGCTCGATCAGGTGCTGGCGGAGCAGTTTATTCGTCTCGCGTTGAAGGCCCTCGATCGACAGCGATTCGCGGGCTTTCTTGCGGGCTTTGTCCGACTCGATGAGGCGATCGAGAAAGGCCCGAGGGGTCGGGCTGAAGTTCTCGGACTGTTTCAAGAGCCGGGTCCGCAGGTCTTCGGCGGCCAGAGACGCTTGCTCCCGAGCAACCTTGATGGTCAGGTCCCCCCGACGAACCTGGCGTTCGAGATCGTTGCGGATCGACCGGAATCGCGTGAGCGCGATATCAGCCTCGGCCTGAAACGGCGACGAATGGATTCGCGCCTCGATCCCGGCACTGGCCAGCAACTCTCGTGACGGATTGAGCACCGGATAACTCCCAGGAAGTGAAATCATGAAGAAAACAAAAGAGTCGGGTCTTGATGGTCGGAATCACGATTGGATCGACTTTCAGCCAACACTCGCGATCCTTCCAAAATATCGTTCCGTCAGTGACTGGTTAGCACAGAACAAGCACCCGCCTTCGAAACAAAAAACCGGCCCCACGCGTGCTGGACGCGTGAGGCCGGGTAAATGGTTGTCGAAATCGATCGTACAAGAATTCCTTAACGCGACAGGTTGAGAGTCTGGATCCGGCTCGGCATGTGGGTCGACTTCGCGTCGTTATCGAAGGCGACCAGCAACCGAAGTTTGCTCGCCGACGGGCTTGCTTGCGGGAGATCGGTGAGTCCTTCGGCCTTCATGGCGACCTCGAAGTCAAGAACTCGTTCCGGGTGGACCTGGCCGCTAGCGGGAAGCGAGGAATCGGGCAGGAACCAGAGAGTGTTGCCGTGAAAGGCGTTATCGCCGTCTTCGGTTGCGGTCATGACGAAGAACCCGTGCCAGGCCGGAACATACAGCAGCGAGGTCAGCGTGGCGGTGACCCCTTCGCGTTGACCGGGGTCGAAGGCGAACAACTTCCGGAAAGTCAGGGCCGAACCACTGGTCGCGCCCTCGGCCAGATCAGCGGCGAAGACCCGGATCTGATCGCTGGGCTCGCGAAGTCCGACATAGATCTCGACCTTGGCGGGTTGAGCGGCTGTCGCCGCGACTTCACGGATCGCCAAGCCTTCGATCTTGAGCTTCGAGACCTCGGTCGAATCACTGCCGAGCGCCGTCTTGAGCGACTCCCAAGCGGCAAACCGGACGACCGAGTCCGGGTCGATCGTCGGCGTCTCGCCTGGTTTCAGCCCCGCCTTGAAGCGAAACCGGACCAGGTGAGCCCGCTGGCCGCGCTCGGCGTCGGTCTTGCCGGAATGCGAGCCGATCGCGTAAAAATTTCCCTTCGAGTCGCGAGCCATTCCCTCGAATTTCGGGCCGGCGGGGGTTGTCGGCGGCAAGCTCGTGCTGGTGACGGCCGGTCCGATGATCTTGCCGGTCGCCGCTTCGACGACAAAGAACTCGGCCGCCTTGTCGTGCGCGATCAGGACGTATTTGCCATCGCCAATCGGTTCGACGGCCGAGGCCTCGATCTTCGGATCAACCTGGATGGGATCGCTCGGGCTTGCGCCCGACCGGTGGAGCGCGACCGGAATCCCTTCGGCTTCGACCCGGATCGAGTCGCCCGCCAGGGTTGTCGAGCCACTGAATGCCAGCACGCCCAGAAGCGTCAGGCCTCGCGTCATCTTGCCGTCGAACATGGGAGAAGCATCTCGTTGGAGTGTCGGGTGGATGGGCTTCGCGACCGAAGCTCAGCGTCAAATTCATTGTCAGGCACACGGCCCGGGTCGCAAGTGAAGTCTTGGTGAATATTTCGCGAGGGATGGAAGAGCACCGTTTCTTGACGACTTTGACACTCTCGCGAGTTCCGGGATATAGTATGGAGTGAACCGTGCGACTGGGTTCGGGATTCACCCCCCACTCGACCACGCACCTTGCGACTCAACCCAGGGCCAAGCCCGGAGACCGGCCGATCATGGTGCGTTCCTCCTCGCCACTGCTCCTGCTGTCCGTCTTGATGGTGGGTGTCTTGCTCGGACTGAACCTGGCAACTTCGCGCTCGATCTTGACGGCTCAGCAACAGCCGAAGCCACCGGCGCCGGTCGCGTCGCCGCTGGAAGACCTTGCTGCTCCCCCCGCTCCGGTTCCGACGGGGAATCGAAGTCTGGGTGACGAGGCCGTTTATGCACAACTGGCCAAGCAATATGTCCAGTTCGAGCACGTCAATCGGACATTCGAGCTGGTGGCCCGGGCAGTCTCGCCGTCGGTCGTTCACCTGGTCGCGCACAAGGTTGGCAAGAATGAGGAAGACGCTCGGGTTGGCGAGTACGAGGAGACCGGTTCGGGCGTGATCGTTCGGGCCGAGGGGGCTCGTGGTCTGTATGTCTTGACCAATAACCACGTCGTCGCCGGGGCTTCGTCCCAGCAGATCGACGTTTTCCTCAGTGATGGCCGATCGTTTCACCCCTCCAAGCTCTGGCTCGATAGCAAGGCCGATATCGCGGTCCTGAAGCTCGATCGGACCGACTTGCCCGCGGCTCGCCTGGGTAATAGCGACGAGGCCGCGGTCGGTTCCTGGGTCCTGGCGATGGGAAGCCCGTTCGGATTGAGTCATTCCGTCAGCCAGGGGATCATCAGCGGCCGGGGTCGCCACGAACAGGATCTTGAGCGAAACGGTGTCGAGAATCAGGACTTTCTCCAGACCGATGCCGCGATCAACCCCGGTAACTCGGGCGGACCGCTCGTGAATATGAAAGGGGAGATCGTCGGGATCAACATCGCGATACTCTCCAACGGCGGCGGTAATGAAGGGGTCGGCTTCAGTATTCCGATCAACCTCGCTCGCTGGATCATGGGGCAACTTCTGAGCAACGGTCGAGTCAACCGTGGGGCGCTCGGGGTCAAGCTTCATCCCGAATTCGAGCCTCCCACGGCGCTCGCTCTGGGGCTTGATCGACCCAAGGGGGCCTGGATCGAGTCGGTCGAACCGCAGTCGCCCGCCGCTCAGGGGGGAATCCGGGTCGGCGATGTGATTCTCCGGTTCAACTCGGTCGATGTGGCGGATCTGAACCACCTGATCAACATCGTTTCGATGGCGCCGATCGGACAAGCCGCCGACGTGGTAATCTGGCGCGATCGCCGCGAGATTCCCTTGCGAATCCAGGTTGCCGACAAGGATCGGATTGTTGGCCAGACACGACCAGCCCGTCTAACTCCATCCACCAGCAGCATCAAAGGGCTCGAACTGGTGACGCTGGATGACGCAGTCGCCCGGAGGATGGGTATTCCTGAAGAGTTTCGCGGAGCCGCCGTCATGAAGGTCGAACCCGATAGCCCGATGGTCGGCTTGTTTCGACCGCTCGACGTGGTGAACTCGATCGGCGGTCGCCCCGTCCTGACCGCCGAGGAAGTGATTCAAGCCCTCTCGATCCGCCGGGCGTCGTACACGGCGCTCGATCTGGGCGTCTATCGATAG
>JAJYCH010000409.1 GCA_021778575.1 Planctomycetota bacterium | reverse complement strand
GCCGGTGACCATGAAAGGCGTCGACCACCTCGTCAAGGTGGTCGACGACTTTCCAGTCAAGGTGGGGCCAGTAGTCGAGCCCAGCGCGTTTGATCCGGCTATCGGTCAGATGAAATCCGAGTGGACGGACCAGCCAGAGCATCGCCCCCGAGGCCACGCAGGTCCTGCCGATCGCCCCGACATTCGCGGCGATTTCAGGCTCGACCAGGACCACATGAAATCGGTCGGACCAGGCTCTTGTTGGCTCTCGCTCGGATTGCATGGCGCTCGATCATCTTGAGTGAAACGGTCGGCGTTGCGGCGAGTTCGCCGGTCCGTTACTTTTCGCTTCGGTCAGGATCTGCTGCGCCTTCTTGGCGTTGGATGTGTGAAAGATTCCCAGCGACTTGCCTGGCTGACCCGAGGCGGCCAGATAAGCATATTCGATGTTGATATGCTCTTCCGCCAGATGTTCGAGCACCTTCGCGAGCGAACCTGGCTTGTTCTCCATCTCCACCGAGAGAACCTCCGAGAGCGTGTACTCCGTTCCCAGGGATGTCAGGACCTTGCGTGTCTCCTCGACATGATCGGTAACGAATCGAAGAACGCTCCGAGCCCCCGAGTCCATGACGCTCACCGCCTGAAGGTCGACCTTCTCGTGCGCAAGGGCCGAGCAGATCTTGGCCAGGCGGCCGGGCTTGTTCTCGAGGTGAGCCGTGATTTCGTGAACGAATTGCATTCAAAGTCTCCGATCAATGGCTCGATAGCGTCCGGTTTGGTCGATCGAGTCGGTCGCAATTCCCGAGGAATTGCTCGATTCGTCGGTAGAGGACCGCACCGTGCTGAATACGGTAGAGATGTCTCGGCCTGACGATCTCATTGGACAGCGAACCCGGGAGGCGTCGTCAAGCCGAGCAAAAAGATTCTTCCGTCGAGACCGGTACGCGGCGGTCGAAGTGACGAACTGGAGAATTGTCCGGAGCCCCAACCCACTTCAAGCTTGGCGTGAACCGGACGCTTCTCTACCGTCAATTGTCCCGAGCCCCCAGCCCACCTCCCCGAGAATTCCCCGGGTCGGTTTGAATCCCTGGTCGGGAATTCGGCGCGAAACCCGAGGAAGATTCACCGGGAGCAGGAGCCCCCTTTGCGGACCCGAGTTGTGCCAGGCCGAGAAGCTTCGAGAAATCCGGGAAAGTCGGAAAGGCGCTGCGGGTAATGATCCGGATTTCTCGGTCGTTCGATTCAATCGCAAACACCGAGGGGAAAAGAAAACCCTTGATCGCACCGGCCGAAGGGAGTTTCGACGAATCGACTTGCAAGATGATCGACCCGGCGGGGGCAGTCGGAGCGGGATTACCGCCAGCGCCTGGGACGCTGGGGGCGGCTCCGTTAGGGGTCATCGACTTGAACTTGTTGGGAAGGTTCGCGCCTCCGGCACCGGGAACACCTGGCTGGGAGGGCGGCGCCGCAGGACTGGCTGCTCCCATCGCGGATTGGCTCATCGCGAGCTGAATCCCGCTGTTGATGGTCTTCTGAAGGGTTCCGGGAAGTGAGGCCAGTATCGCGGGGAAAGTATCGCGAGGATCACTCACGTTCAGGATTTTCAGGCTCATGGGCAAGCCTTGCATGATCGGCGTCAGTTCGGTCGTCGGCGTCCATGAGTCTTTCGTGTCGAGGACAGCCTTGGCGACCTCGGCGGTCACGGCAAGCACCGCATATTTGGCGCCGACACGAATCGATGGGCGGAACGAGGCGGGATATTGCGAGGAGAGACTCGGCGGAACGGACATGACATAGGATTTCGTTTCGCCGGGCATTGACCGGAACTCAGGAGCGGAAACGTTGGCCGATCGGGCACGTCCCGACTTGGAGCTGGCAGCCTCGCCGCCGAGTTCCTTGGCGGCTCGGGTCTTCAGTTCCTTGTTCACGCCGACCATCACCTGGTCGAGAACCTTGCCGAAGGCGGCTGGATTATCGATCTCGAAGACCAGCGCGGCCCGAGGGACCTGGGAGGCTCCGAGACTACTGATGATCGTACCCAGCATTCCCGACGGTCCTGCGGTCGCCTTCGCTCCCGGCTTCGCCGGCAACGCATAAAAAACCACTTTCGGTCCCACGTGAGCCAGGATATCTTCCTGAAGTCGGAGCTTGGTTGAGGCCTTGATCGCATCAAGGAACGATGTGATTTGCTTTTCCAGGTCGGGCTTCAAATTCTTTGCCAGAGTCATGGCCTGCTCCGTCACCTGCTTGATATCGAGCGAGGCGACGGTGAATTCTCCGACATCGTCCGGCATTGGCGGCAGCTTTGTCCGATCGAAGCCAGGTCCGTCGAGCATGGCCAGCAAGCCCGTCCTGGGCGCTGTACTGCCGACTTTCGTGATCGTCATGATCGCGTCGTTCTGAAACCCCCAGCGTACATCGAGGCTGGTCAATCCTTTGAAGAACTTGATGAACCGGATCTTTTCCGATCCCTCGAAAAAGTGGTTGTCGAGGAATAAGACTCCGTTGGGCACGAACCCGTTCTCTGACTTGAGTAACTCGATTCGTCGATCAAGCTGGGTGGCGTTGGGCCGTTTACCGTCCAGAGTTTCCAGGAACACGTCGGGAGCTTCCGCCGTCGGCACGACCAGGACGATATCGTCCTTCTTGGAGTCTTCGACCCACCAGGCGAACTTCTGTCCGCCGGCCTGAACGCCGGTCACGATCTTATGACCAAGCTTCACCGCCTGGACGGGTTTGGTGTTCGGCGCGTTCATGTTCTGGAAGTCACGCGCCAGTAATCCGCGGATCGTCTTATCCTTGAACGCGTTGCGGACAACCAGGATCTGGGACGGCTTGCTCGGTTCCTGGGGGTTGGCGACCACGGCCCAGAGGAAGCCGTGATGGGCCAGATGCTTGATCATCGCCACGCTTTCCGGCCCGGTACGGGAAGGCTGGGGCGGCGGCATGGGTATTTTCGCGATCAATTGGGCGGCCAGGTCCTCCAGCATCGCGCCTGTCGTGGTCTCATTGAGGATTTTATAGGCCGCCGTCTTCTTCCAGGCCTCGGCGTGGGCATCCAGCCCTTGATACTCCAGATAGAACAACAGGTTGTCCTTGGGAGCGTAGCGGGCGAGTGAATTCGGCTCCGAAGAAACGTCCTGCGCCCTGGCTGACGTGCCGGCGACCGGTCCGAGACCGGCGATCATCAATCCGAGCCAGATCGAGCGATAATATTGTGAAAGTCTTGGCACGAAGGCTGTCCTTTCGAAAGGGGAGCGTGGCGTGCGCTGAAGTCTGATGGGTGGAAAGAGTTCGAGGTCTTGCCGCGCTGGACTACTATTTCAACGAAACCCGCTTGTCCCCGCATCCTAAGTCCCAGCCTGGTCCGCGCCAACAACCTGGATCGACGATTTTCGACCTCCGCCGATTTCCGGTTCCGCTCGATCCTCGGACTGACCACTTGATACTCAATCCAGGTGAATTCGGATAGGATCGACAGGGATGTCCCAATGGTGGTTCGAGCGGGTTCGGGGGTGAGCCTTGGCGAAGAAGAAAAAGGTCCGCGTGGCGTTCAAGAAGAACCGCCAGAAACGGACCCGTGCCAACGATATGACTCGTGGCTACCGCGAAGCCGATCCGTCCGCGCCCGAGTCGGTCTCGTCCGAACGAATTCGGGCCAAGGGAGACCTCTCGCGCCATCGGACCGTGATGCAGGAGGTACCCGAGAATCCCGTCGATGGCGACGTGACCCCGAGATTGGCGGTGGATCTATCGACCTGCCAGGTGGGTAGGGTTGTCCGGGTCCACGGCCTGATTTCCGTCGTCCAGGCCGAGGATGGTCGCGAAGTCCGTTGCAACGTCCGGCGAATTCTCAAAACCATGGCGATTGATGGGCGAAACATCGTCGCCGTCGGGGATCGGGTCTGGTTTCGACCCGTGGGCGACGAAGGGATGATCGAGAATGTCGAGCCCCGCAAAGGCAGCATCACCCGGGGCTATCGCCGTCGCGAACACGTCATCGTCTCGAACGTCGATCAGCTTCTGATCGTCTCCGCGCTGGCGGAACCAGGTCTCAAACTTCCCCTGATCGACCGCTATCTGATCTCGGCGGAGAAGGGGGGGGTCCGGCCGATCATCCTGTTGAATAAGTCCGACCTGGTCGACCTGGCTCCTTATCAGTGGATCATCGGCCTCTACACCCAGCTCGGCTACGAGACCATCGCGACCTCGGCGGCTGATGGCCGGGGGATTTCCCGCTTACGCGAGATTCTCGCCCGAGGGGCCACGGCCTTTTCGGGTCAGAGCGGCGTCGGGAAAAGTTCGCTGCTCAATGCGATTCAGCCCGGATTGAACCTTCGGGTTCGCGAGGTTTCCGACTGGACCGCCAAGGGAAAACACACGACAACCACAGCCGAGTTGATCCGACTCGATTCCGGCGGTTACGTTGTCGATACTCCGGGGCTTCGCCAGTTTGAACTCTGGAACGTCGATCAAGGAGAGATCGAGGCCCACTTCATCGAGTTTCGGCCCTACATCCCACTCTGCAAGTTCCCCGACTGCTCGCACATCCACGAAAGTGGCTGCGCCGTGAAGGAAGCTCTCTACTGGGGCCAGATCCACTCCGGACGCTATGAGAGTTACCTGAAACTCTACGAAGGACAACCGATCGAGGGGGATTGAGCGCCGCGTTGGAGGTCCGATCGAGCGTCCATTCCAGGCTCGCGGGAGAGCCTGGATGCGACTCAAGAGCCGGCCTGACACGGCCCGCGAGCGCCTCGACCTCATGCCGAGCCGGAATCGCGGGCCGATATCGGCCGTCGCCAGGGAGCGATGGTTGTCGAAACAACCACCATTCCCCCTCACGTGACGTATCGAACCGGGCGCGCGCCTCCCTGGCAGCCTTGGGTCGATACATCGTCTTTTTCATCAAAATTCAATTCTGACATAGATGTTATGTCAGTGATCCGCGAGCGAAGGGATTTCGATTTGTCACCGGAAAACAAGGCAGAATCGAGGTTCACGAACAGTCCGAAGGGAGCAGTGATGCTCACCGGACGGTCGTCAAAATACGTTGCGGAACTGGCCACGTCAAGTCAGGTTCTCCATAAAATTCGGTAGGAGACGAGTGATCTCCGCTGGGATTGATGGCAAGATCAAGCCAGGTCGACGCCTGCGTCAACGACGGAACCCGTTGCCAGGATCGA
>JAJYCH010000408.1 GCA_021778575.1 Planctomycetota bacterium | reverse complement strand
GAGGCCGCGTTCACCAACACCGGCGGAGCCGCCGACCACCGGATCGCCGTCAAACCGACCGAGATCGCCGACCTCGCCCTGGCCATCGCCGCCGGTGTCGGCGTCGATGGGGCCACGGCTCCGACGCTGCCGGCCAAGCAGGCCAAATGGGTCGCCGCCCTGGCCAAGGACCTGAAGGCCCACAAGGGGAAAGCCCTGGTCCTGGTCGGCGACGCCCAGCCAGCCTATGTTCACGCCCTCGGGATCGCGATCAACCAGGCCCTGGGGAGCATTGGCCCCGACGGCACGGTCACCTACATCGAGCCGATCGAGGTGGACCCGATCGATCACCTCGGCTCGCTCGCCGAGCTGGCCAAGGATATCGAAGCGGGCAAGGTCGACACCCTCCTGATCTTTGGCGGCAACCCCGCCTATACCGCTCCGGTAGACCTCGGAATCGACGAGACTCCCGAAGAGGTGAAGGTCAAGGGTCCGGACGGGCTGACGAAGTTCGCCCGGCTCCTCAAGAAGGTTCCGCTCTCGATCCGGCTCGGAACTCACTTCGACGAGACTTCCGCCGTCTGCACCTGGCATGTTCCCGAAGCACATTTCCTCGAAACCTGGGGCGATGCCCGGGCGTTCGACGGAACCGCGTCGGTGGTTCAACCGCTGATCGCCCCGCTCTACAGCGGCAAGTCGGCGTACCAGATCCTCGCCGTCATGCTCGGCCAGTTCGACCGCTCGCCGCTCAAGATCGTCCAGGATTACTGGAAGGGGCAGACCAAGAACCCGGCCGGTTTCGACGCCGACTGGCGTAAGTCAATCCACGACGGCCTGATCGCCGGTTCAGCCGCCACGCCCAAGACAGTCACCGTCAAGCCATTGGCTTCGTTTGGCGCCCGGCCGACAGTGGCGAAGGGGGAACTCGAAATCCTCTTCCGGCCCGACCCGACCATCTGGGACGGTCGCTACGCCAACAACGGCTGGCTCCAGGAACTGCCCAAGCCGATCACGAAGCTGACCTGGGACAACGCCGCGCTCATCGCTCCGAGCACGGCCGAGAAGCTGAAGCTGATCGTCAAGGACGGCAAGGACAACGGCCGGGTCGTCGAGTTGACCTACAAGGGCCGGAAGCTCAGCGTTCCGGTCTGGATCGTTCCCGGCCAGGCCGAGGGGACGGTGGTCTTGCACCTGGGCTATGGCCGATCGATGGCCGGACGGGTGGGAACCGGGATCGGCTTCAATGCCTATGCCCTGCGGACCCTGGACGCCCCCTGGGGTGGCCCGGGAGCCGAGATCAAGGTCACCGAAGCCAGCTACCCGCTGGCCTCGACCCAGATGCACCGGTACGTCGAAGGGCGGGACCTGTACCGGACCGCGACACTGGCCGAGATCCTCAAGAACCCGGCCATCCTGCACGAAGGGGCGGAACACTCCCCGGACACCCTGATCCCCGCCGAGGATACCGGGTGGACCTACGACAGCTACAAGTGGGGGATGGCGATCGACCTCAATAGCTGCACCGGCTGCAACGCGTGCGTGATCTCCTGCCAGGCCGAGAATAATATTCCGGTCATCGGCAAGGAACAGATCATGACCGGGCGGAACATGCAGTGGATGGAGATCGACACCTACTTCCACGGGGCCGATATCAACGATCCCGACATTTTCTTCCAGCCCCGGGCGTGCATGCACTGCGAGAACGCCCCGTGCGAGCTGGTCTGCCCGGTCGCGGCGACGGTGCACGATGCCGAGGGGCTCAACGTGATGGTTTACAACCGTTGCGTGGGAACCCGGTATTGCGGCAACAACTGCCCGTACAAGGTCCGGCATTTCAACTTCCTCAACTACTCCGAGATCGCCACGCCGAGCATGAGGACGCCGAGTCTCCAGCTCTTGAATAACCCCGACGTGACCGTCCGGACCCGAGGCGTGATGGAAAAGTGCACCTACTGCGTCCAGCGGATCAGTGGTGCCCGGATCAACGCCAAGGAAAAGAACGAGCGGATCAAGGACGGTGACGTGATCACCGCCTGCCAGGCCGCTTGTCCGTCGCAGGCGATTCACTTCGGCGACCTGAACGATCATTCGAGCAAGGTCTACAAGATCAAGCAGGACTCGCGCGATTACGCGATGCTCGGCGAGTTGAACACGCGGCCGAGGACGACGTACCTCGGCAAGATCCGCAACCCCAACCCCGAACTCATCGAGGCGTGACGCGATGCCGCCGAAGGATTTGAATCAATCGCCCGACGACTCGCGGGAACTGCCGGTCCTGGGGCCGAATGAAACCATCGAGTCGGTCAACGACACGATCTCCGACGCCGTCTTGAAGCGGCCCTACAGCAAGGGGTGGTTGCTGGGGGCGGCGATCGGCTTCAGCCTGGTCAACCTGCTGTTCATCTCGGTCGCGTACCTGCTTTATCAGGGCGTCGGGATCTGGGGGATCAACCGCCCCGTCATGTGGGGTTTCGCGATCATCAACTTCGTCTGGTGGATCGGCATCGGCCACGCCGGAACGTTGATCTCGGCGATTCTCCTGTTGATGAAGCAGCAGTGGCGAACCTCGATCAACCGGTTCGCCGAGGCGATGACGCTGTTCGCCGTGGCTTGCGCCGGGATGTTTCCGCTGCTCCACATGGGACGGCCCTGGGTCTTTTACTGGATGGCGCCTTATCCCAACACGATGGCGCTCTGGCCCCAGTTCCGTAGTCCCCTGGTCTGGGACGTGTTCGCGGTCTCGACCTATGCGTCGGTCTCGCTTCTGTTCTGGTACGTGGGGCTGATTCCGGACCTGGCGACGTTTCGCGACCGGGCCCAGAACAAACTCGCCCGGATGATGTACGCCGCCGGTGCCCTGGGCTGGACCGGCTCGGCCCGTCACTGGCACCGCTACCAGACCGCTTACCTGATCCTGGCGGGACTTTCGACGCCGCTGGTGGTCTCGGTCCATACGATCGTGTCGTTCGACTTCACCATCGGGATCATTCCCGGCTGGCACTCGACGATCTTCCCGCCCTACTTCGTCGCCGGTGCGATCTACGCGGGATTCGCGATGGTGCTGACCCTGATGATGCCACTCCGAAAGCTTTACGGCTTCGAGGGGCTGATCACCATGCGGCACATCGACAACATGGCCAAGGTCATGCTGGCGACCGGGATGCTGGTGACCTACGGCTACTTCATCGAAACCTTTATGGCCTACTACGGGGCCAATGAATACGAAGGCTTCATGATGAAGAACCGGCTCGAAGGGCCGTACTATAAGTTCTACTACGCCCTGATCTTCTGCAACTGCTTGATCCCCCTGACGCTCTGGTACAAGCCCTGGCGGCTGAACATGTACTGGCTCTGGACCGTGGCCATGGTCGTGAACGTCGGGATGTGGCTCGAACGGTTCGTGATCGTGGTGATGAGCCTCCACCGTGACTTCGTTCCGGGGGCCTGGGGCATGTATTACCCGACAGTCTGGGACTGGGCCACCTACATCGGTACGATCGGACTGTTCATCACCTTCATCTTCCTGTTTGTCCGGTTCCTGCCGGCCATCGCGGTGTCGGAGATGAAAGAGCTGGTGCATGTCAACACCGGCCATTCCAGCCATTCGCACCACGCCGCAGCGACGGAGGCGCATTGATCATGAGCACTCACGCCCATGCCCACGATGATGTCGAGGTCGGGATCTACGGCCTGATGGTCGAGTTCCTCAATCCCGACCAACTGCTCGTCGCGGCCAAGAAGGTCGCGGCGGCCGGCTACAAACATGTCGACGCCTACACGCCGTTCGCGGTCCACGGCATTGATGAGGCAATCGGCGCCAAGACGGTCCTCCCCTGGCTGATCTTCGGCGGTGGTCTGACCGGTGGCCTGACCGGCTTCGGGATGCAGACGCTCGCCAACTTTCACTACAAGATCAACATCGACGGCAAACCACTGGTGAGCTGGCCGTCGTTCATGCCGATCACGTTCGAGCTGACCGTGCTGTTCGCGGCGGCCACGGCGGTCTTCGGTATGCTCCTGCTCAACGGTCTGCCCCGCCCCTACAACCCGGTGTTCAACGCGCCGGGGTTTGAACGGGCGTCGCAGGATCGATTTTTCCTCTGCATCGAGGCGAAGGACCCCCAGTTCGACCTCGACCAAACTTCGCGGTTCCTGGAAGGCCTGGAGCCCACGTCCATCACCGAAGTCCCGTTCTGAAAGGCCTCGGATGCGGATCGGCAACAAACCACTGATCGACGACCAGCGCCCGCTCGGGCCATGGCGTCGCTGCGCGGGCTGGCTGGCAATTTGCCTGGTGATCGGGCTCGCCGGCTGCCGCAAAGATATGTACGACCAGCCCAAGTACGAATCGTACGACCCGTCGGCCTCATTCTCCGACGGGACCTCGTCGCGGCAACTCGTCTCGGGAACCGTCGCTCGGGGTCAGCTCCGCGCGGATACGCTGTACTACGATGGCAAGATCGACGGCAAGGACACCGAAGTCTTTCCGTTCCCGATCGACGCCGAACTACTCGAGATGGGGCGCGAGCGCTACACGATTTTCTGCTCGCCGTGCCACGGACAACAAGGGAACGGCAAGGGGATGGTCGTCCGTCGCGGATTCTCCCCTCCTCCCGACCTCCACTCCGAATATCTCAAGAAGATTCCCGTGGGTCACTTCTATAATGTGATCACCCACGGCTATGGGGCCATGTACTCGTACGAGGCCCGCATACCGGTCAAGCAGCGGTGGGCGATCGCCGCCTATATCCGGGCCTTGCAGTACAGTCAGGACGCGGAGCGCTCGGATCTCAGCTCCGAGGAAATCAAGAAACTGGCGGGAGCCGAGACGCCCGGTCATCCGACCCGAGACGACAGCAAGAGACTGGTCGAGGTCCAGAAATGAATCCAAACGGCACTCTTTACCCGCAGATCGAAAAGATCCGGAGCCGGGCCCTGATTGTGGGTCTGGGAGCGATGGCGGTGAGCCTGGGGCTCGGAGCCTTCTTCCGGACCGACTTCGACAGGGCCTACCTGTTCAGCTACCTGTTCGTGCTCGGGCTGGCGCTCGGCTCGCTCGCGCTGATGATGGTCCACCGTCAGCTCGGCGGGGCCTGGGGCTTCCTGATCCGCCGCCCGCTCGAAGCCGGCGCGATGACGTTGCCCCTGATGCTCATCCTCTTCATTCCCATCCTCGTCGACCTCCACCGGA
>JAJYCH010000407.1 GCA_021778575.1 Planctomycetota bacterium | reverse complement strand
GCCGTGTCGAGCATCTCGTCGAGCCTGGCTCAGATCGGAATACCGTTTGATGCTCATGAGATCAAATCGGGCGAAGCGTTCGAGCAGATCATTCATCTCGATTCCAGCGAAGGACTCGAGAACGCGTTCGGCAAGATCATCGAACAGGCACCGGCGGTCAAGGTCGCGCTGGCGACCGTCAACCGGGCGGAGCAGGATGTCGCCAACGCCAGGCTCCGGCTCAGTTGGACCGAGATCCGTTCGGAAGTCGCCGGATACATTCAGGATCGATCGGTGAACCCCGGCGACCGCGTCGACACCGGGCAGACGCTCGTGTCGATCCGGCCCGACTATATCTGGATCGACGCCAACTTCAAGGAAACGCAGTTGAAGGATATCGTGATCGGCCAGCCGGTTGATCTCTACGTCGATGCGTATCCCAAGAAGGTGTTCAAGGGTCGCGTTTCGGGATTCAACCCCGGAACCGGCATGTCGGAATCGCTGCTACCACCCGAGAACGCGACCGGTAATTACATCAAGGTCACTCAACGCCTGCCGGTTCGGATCGAACTGGTCGAGCCCAATCCGCAGGACACTCCGCTATTCATTGGCCTGTCGGTTGTTCCTTATATCAAGATCAAGGAACAAGCGACCGGTCCCGACGCCGGTAAGCGGCTTCACCCCGACAATTATCGACAGCATCCCGACGTGGGCGGAGGCCCGTCGGGAGGTCGTCGAGAGAACCGTCGCGAGATGGATCAGCAGGGGTCGCTCCACCCATGAGCACCGCCAACGCGCCCGCCGTGAAACCGCCGGTCAACCACTGGATTGTGGCCTTGACCGTGACCCTGGCGACATTCATGGAGGTGCTCGATACGTCGATCGCCAACGTCGCCTTGCCGTACATCGCCGGCGGAATGTCGGTCGGCAAGAGCCAGAGCACCTGGATCTTGACCAGTTACCTGGTCGCCAACGCGATCGTGCTCCCGCTTTCGGGCTGGATGATCGGAATGATCGGCCGAAAGCGGTTTTACATGATCTGTGTCTTTTTGTTCACGCTGGCTTCAGCCGCCTGCGGCGCAGCTCCGACGATCGAGATCCTGATCCTCTGCCGGATCTTGCAAGGACTGGCCGGAGGAGGTCTGCAACCCTCCGAGCAAGGGATTCTGGTCGACACGTTTCCCAAGGCCCAGCTCGGCATGGCCATGGCGATCTACGGCGTGGCCGTGGTCGTCGCACCGATCCTGGGGCCGACGCTTGGCGGTTGGATCACCGACAATTATTCGTGGCGCTGGATCTTTTATATCAACGTCCCGGTGGGAGTGGTCTCGCTCGTCCTGACCCATTTCATCGTCGAAGATCCGCCCGAAATGGCGGGCCGCGTGAAAGCGACTCGGGCCAAGGGCCTGAGCGTCGATTATATCGGCCTGAGCCTGATCTCGCTCGGCCTTGGCTCGCTCGAAGTGATCTACGCCAAGGGACAGGAGTGGGACTGGTACAACGACCCATTCTGGCGGGCTCAGTTCTTCATGGGTGCCGCCGCGATCGGGCTGATCAGCTTCGTGGTCTGGGAGTGGAACCACTCCAACCCGATCGTCAATATCCGGTTGCTGACCGAGCGGAACTTCGCGTCGTGCGGGATGATTATTTACATCTCGTTTGCCGTGCTTTATGGAGCCAATGTTCTCCTGCCGCAGATGCTTCAGGAACTCTTCGGCTACGACGCGCTCCGGGCGGGTCTGGTGATGTCTCCGGGTGCCTTCTTCACGATGCTGATCATGCCCGTGGTTGGCTTCCTGATTGGCAAGAAAGTCGATTCGCGGTTCATCGTGCCCTTCGGCCTGATCGCGATCTCGATCTCGTGCTACTGGATGGGGCATTACACGATGAACGCCTCGCCGTGGTCGCTCAACCTGCCGCGCTGCTTGATGATGGCGGGGGTTGGCTGTCTGTTCGTCCCGCTCAATAACGCCGCGTATCAATACTTGCCGAAGGATCAGATCAATAACGCCACCGGCCTCTTCAACATGATCCGCAACGAGGGGGGTAGCCTGGGGATCGCGATTGCCTCGACAATGGTCGACCGCCGGGCGCAGTTCCACCAGTCACGCTTCGCCGAGCATGTCATCCCGGCCAATCCGATGGTCAACCGCTGGACGGAATATTACTCGCAGATCCGGATGATCCGCGGCGGTCTGACCCAGTTCGTGGCCGATCAGCAAGGTTTCGCGCTCTTGAGCCGGATGGTTGGCCAGCAAGCCCGATTCATGGCTTACATGGACGTTTATTTCATTTTCTCCGCAATGGCATTGCTCGCGTTCCCGTTCGTCTTCTTCATGAAGAAATCGGCCGGTAAGAGCGATGCTCCGGTTCATTGAAATCGAAGTCTCGATCCCTCGGGGCTTGCCGGCGCTCAGACCCGCTTGAGAATCACCGCCGTCAGGTCGTCGGGTTGGGGCGTCCCGTTGGTGAAGGCCAGTAAGTCGGCATGGATCGCGGCAATGATCTTCGAGGCGGGCAAGTCGCGATGCCGGGCCAGGGCCGCACCGAGCCGGTCGTTGCCGAACTGGACTTCGGCACCGTCGGCCCACTCCATGAAACCGTCGGTGAAGATGGCGAGAATGTCACCGGGCTTCATCTCGACCGAGGTCTCGTCCTTGGGCAACTCAGGCGCGACGCCGAGCGGACAACCATGCGGCGGCAGTTCCTCGACCGTCCTCGTCTCGTGATGATAGAGCAAGGTCGGCCCGTGGCCCGCCGAGTTATAGTGGAGCTGGCCGGTTGCTGGATTGTAAAGCGCGAAGAACAACGTGATGAAGCGGTCGTCGGGCAAATCCTCGGCCAGGAGGATGTCCACGAGTTCGACGAGTTTTGCCGGTTCGCGGGTCTGGGCCAGGGTCGCGCGGATGAAGGCGCGGCATTCGGCGACGAGCAGGGCCGGGCCGATCCCGTGGCCCGCCACGTCGGCGACCGTGAGCGCGAGGAGCCCGTCGTCGAGGGCCTGAAGATCGAAAAAATCGCCGCCGGTCTCGTCAGCCGGCAGATTCCAGCCGGCGACTTCGAGCCCGTCGAGCTTCGGAGCCTTGCGCGGCATCAACCCTTGCTGGATCTTCTTGGCGACTTCGAGATCACGCTCGAATCGCCGACGCTCCTGGGCTTCGTCGAACAAAATCTGCCGCTGGATCGCCACGCCGACCTGCACGGCCAGCGCATTGGCAAGCGCCTCGTCTCTGGCGGTGAACGGACCCCCGTTCTTGTTGAGCGCCGAGAGCACGCCGATCGGCCGGTCGAGCCAGTCGCGAATCGGGACGGTGAGCAAGCTTCTGGTCCGGTAACCGGTCCGACGGTCGACTTCGGGATTGAACCGAGGATCGTCGTGCGCGTCTTCCAGACGGATGGACACGCCATCGCGGAGAACGGCACCGGCGATCCCGCGATCGGCCGGGAACCGGAGCCCGGGCTCGCCGGTCACCGCCCGACCGGCCAGCTCATTGGTCCGCTCATCGAAGACAAAAACCCCCGCGCGATCGCAGTCGAGAACGCGGAGAACCGATGACTCGACTAACTCCAGAAGCGGCTGAAGCTCGGGAGACGCCGCCAGCGACCGCGCGACGCCCAGGACCGCCATCAGGTCGGCGGCCGATGGCCCAGCGGAGGGTTCGTCGGCCGGCAGAGTCGCCGATAGATCGAACATTCGGATTTCTCGAAGACGATTTCGGATTCTGCGATCGAGTCACAACGGTTTGATCGATGGCGGCAGCGCCAGGGCTTCGGGACCAACCTCGTCGGTCCAGACCACGAACTTGACCAGGTTCGACGTCCCGAACGACGTTGTCAGGGCCACGTCCACCGCGTCGCGTCCCCGGGCCATCACTACCCGGCCGATCCTCGGCGTGTTGTGCCGGGCGTCGAAAGTATACCAGCGCCCACCCAGGTAAACCTCGAACCAACCGCTGAAGTCCATCGGACTATCGGACAGCGGCACGCCGATGTCGCCAAGATAACCCGTCGCGTACCGGGCGGGAATGTTCATGCACCGGCAAAACGTCAGGGCCAGGTGGGTGAAGTCGCGGCAAACCCCCTTGCGCTCCTCGTAAACGTCGTAGGCCGACTTCGTGGGTCGAGCGAACTCGTAGCCGAACTGGACGTGATGATGCACCCAGTCGCAAATGGCCTGGGCGCGTCCCCAACCTTCGGGCGTCTGGCCGAACAAGGACCAGGCGATCTCGGAGAGCCGGTCGACCTCGCAGTAGCGGCTCGGCAACAGAAAGGGGAGAACTTCCACCGGGAGATCCTGGACCGGGTGCTGGATCGCCCCGAGCGCGACCTCGTCGGGCAGTCCGCTATCCTCGACGATCGCGTCGTCCCAGAGCCGGACCAGACCGGCGGGAGCCATGATCCGACCGCAGTGATTGCCGAACCGATCCACGTAGGTTTCGACAGGGACCTCGGGCTCGATCCTCAAGCCACCCGGGCGCCGGATCGTGGCGGATCGATCGGCGTGGGTGGAGAGAACAAGCAGGATTGGCACCGGGGCCGGGATCTCGAAGACAATCTCGTAACCGATTCGAATCAGCATTCGCTGGATTTCCCTAAAGTCTGACCCTGGCCGGGGTCCGAACGATTTTTTCGACTATAAGTGTGAACATCTTCCAAGTCAATCGAGTCGCACGTCCGCTTGCCTCGAATCCCCCCGACGTGGTATCACCAGTAGAGTAAGATCCTGTCCAACCAGATCAGTGCGGGAAAGCGAGTCGAGCCGGCGATGACGTATTGCGTGGGGATTACAACGCATCAAGGTCTGGTGATGGCCTCCGATTCCCGGTCGAACGCCGGGTACGACCAGGTCAACATTTGCCGGAAGATGCACACCTTCGTCACGCCCGGCGAACGGGTCTTCGTGCTGCTCTGTAGCGGGAGCCTGTCCTGCTCGCAGTCGGTCATCACGCTTCTCCGTCGCGATTACGACCAGGGGCTCGGGCTCGCCGCCGCCGGATCGCTCTACGACGCCGCGCGTGTCGTCGGCGATCAGGTTCGCCGGGTCTCCGACATGGACCGCAAGGCCCTGGAACTCGACGACTTCAAGTTCAACGTCCACTTCATCCTGGCAGGGCAAATCCGGGGCCAACCGCACGACCTCTACATGATTTACCCGCAAGGCAACCCGCTCCGCGCCACCGAGGATTCTCCGTTCC
>JAJYCH010000406.1 GCA_021778575.1 Planctomycetota bacterium | reverse complement strand
CGGGCTCGGCCGTCGGGTCGTGACCGTCGCCACGGACCATCATCTCGGCGCTGGCCCCATTGTCGGACACGAACAGGATCAGCGTATCATCAAGTGCCTTCATCGCTCGAATCTGATCGACGATCCGGCCGATCTCGCGGTCCATCCGATCGACCATCGCCGCGTGAATCGCCATCTTGTCGGCCTGAAAATCTTGCTGGCTGGCGGAAAGATCGGACCAGGGCAGCGGACGGTTCAACTCGTTGGGGCCGAGCTTCTTGATCGCGTCGGGAAACGCATAAGGCGGCCCGACCGTTCGCTCGATCGGAGCGAGAACCGTCCCGCCGATCCCCAGCGCCTTCATCCGTTGCCAGCGTTCCTCGCGAAGCACGTCCCAACCTCGCTTGTAGGTCGATTTGTAGCGTGCGATATCCTCGGCCGGAGCCTGGAGCGGGAAGTGGGGCACGGTGAAGGCCACATATCCAAAGAACGGCGAATCAGAATTTCGTAAGGCATGATCGCGCAGGAACTCGATCGCGTGATCGGCGATGGCCGTGCTCGAATAATAGCCGGACGACGGGTCAACGGGCGGCAGGGGTCGCCCATCCTCGGAATGGTTCTTCGGGCCGAAGTGGCGGTCGTGATCATCGAGACTGTACGACCGGCTGAAACCGTTCCGGAGCGGTCCGCCGTCGACATGCCACTTGCCCGAGTGGAACGATCGGTAACCGGACGTTCGAAGGCGATCGGGCAACAGTTTCGCCCATTCGGGACGTGTCCCTTGAGCCCCGCTCTTGACGTTGGGCAAGCTGTCGCGGCGGACTTGCTGGGCATAATAGCCGGTCAAAAGCGCGGCTCGCGAGGGCCAGCACCGCGCGGTGTTATAAAAGCTGGCGAATCGAATTCCGTTGCGGGCAAGTTCGTCCAGATTCGGCGTGGCGATCTCGCCGCCGTAACAGCCCAGGTCGGAGAAGCCCAGATCGTCGGCGACGACGATCAGAACGTTGGGACGTCGCGCGGTTTCGTCGGCCAACGTCGTGGTCGAGACGGTCAGCGCGAGGCAGAACGCGACGGAGAGGGGGAGCAGGCGGCGGAGAATGCTCATCGCGGTGGTCTCCACGGAGTCTCGAAGGTCGAACCTGATTCCGATCGATTCGCGAGGTTTTTCGATCTCGGATCGAGAATTGCATCGTACCAGGTGCCGCGCCAAGAATCCGCAAGGTCCTGGACGGTCGGACGGTCGGTTTGTCTACAGCGCCTGAACTAACGCATCCCAGACAAAAGTCAGACCCATCCTCGGGTTGACATGGCGGAAGAAGTTCGTAGTCTACTCGAATGGGATTTCCTGGCCTCTGCGACGAGACGATTCGTTCGTCGATCGCAAAGTGGTCGGAGACGACCGCCGGCCTCCGAAATCCTCTCGATCATTTGACGGACACCCAGGGATGGAATGCCATGGATCAACGCATTCTCTTGGTGGATGACAACGAGCTGGTTTGCCAGCAGATGTCCAAGCTCCTCGCTCGGGACGAGCGGCGGATCAAGGTGGCCCACGATGGAACCACGGCGCTCGAATGGTTGACCGAGCGAAATTTCTCGGTCGTGCTGACCGACCTGGAACTTCCCGGAATCAACGGACTCGACCTGATCCGCGAGATCCGCCGACGGGACCTGCCCGCCACCGTCATCGTCATGACCGGCCACGCCTCGATCGACTCGGCCGTCGAAGCCATGAAGCTCGGCGCTTATGATTATCTGGTCAAGCCCGTCGATCAGGTCCGACTCGAATTCCTGGTCGAGAAAGCCCTGGCCGACCGGAAGCTTCAGGACGAGGTCCGTTCGCTCCGCCAGGGACTTCATCAGCGCTACTCGTATCACAACCTGTTCGGCAAAGGTTCGCAGATGCGCGAAATTTTCGCGAAGGTCGCGCGGGTCTCGGCGTCGAACTGTACGGTCCTGATCACCGGAGAGACCGGAACCGGCAAGGAACTGGTTGCGCAGGCTCTCCACTATAACGATAGCGCCCGTCGTGGACCGCTGATCGCCGTGAACTGCGCGGCGCTGCCCGAACCGCTGCTTGAAAGCGAATTCTTCGGCCACGAACAGGGGGCCTTCACCGGCGCGGACCGGCAAAAAAAGGGGCGTTTCGAGCTCGCCGGCGGCGGAACGCTGCTGCTCGACGAGATCGGCTCGCTGCCCCTGGGGATGCAGGCCAAGCTCCTCCGGGTCCTGCAAGACGGCACCTTCGAGCGAGTGGGTGGGACCGAGGTCTTGCAAACCGACGCCCGGATTCTGGCCGCGACGAACGTCGACCTGGCCGACGCCGTCGCCGCGGGGAAGTTTCGCGAAGACCTTTATTACCGGCTCAACGTCGTGACGATCGAGTTGCCGCCGCTCCGCGAACGGATTGAAGACCTGCCGCTCCTCGTCAATCACTTCCTCGACCAGTTGCGTGAGCGACGGTTTCCCAGCAAGACGATTTCACGCGAGACCCTGTCGATCATGGCCCGTTACGAATGGCCGGGCAATGTCCGGGAACTCGAACATCTGGTCGAGCAGATGGTCGTGACGACCCCTGGTCCGGTGATCGAGCCGGAAAATCTGCCGCCGCAAATCGTCGCCACGCGCGAGGAGCCGTTCTCGCTCGAATTCGACCACAAACGGCCGCTCCAGGACATCACCGACGAACTGACCGAACGGATCGAGCGCGTTTACCTGCACCGGGTTCTCGAACGAAATCGCGGTCGGATCGACCGCTCGGCCGAGCATTGCGGGCTGTCGAGGCGGAGCATTTCCGAGAAGCTCCGCCGTTACGGAATCGACAAGGCCGAGTTCAAACCCCACCTGACCGCCCGACGAAACGGCGTCGCGGTCTGACCGGCGTGAATCAAAACGGGACCAGGGCGAGCTGCCCTGATCCCGTTTCGTTTCGGCACGATTTCAGAACGAATCGGCGCTGATGATCTCACCATTGTTCCGGGTCGCCAGGGCTCGCCAGGGACCGGGATTGATCCCGTCCTTGAGAAACTTGACCGAACCATCACCAAAGAGCATGTTGGCTCCGCCGGGATGCCGGCTCCAGTAGTCCTCAACGTGCGCCTCGGGATTATTGATGGTTCGAGGGCCATCTTCCAGACCCGCCGGACCGAGGATCTGGGTCCAGCATTCCTCGGGCGACGGGTTGAACCTGTCGGTCCCTCCCTCGATCGCCGAGGTCTTGCCGAGCCAACCGTCGATCGATCGGGCCACCCAGGTCACGTAGCTCAGGTTATGGCTCCGCTCGCCGACGGCGATCGTGTTGCTGGTTCCATCGGTGATATCGGCGAAACCGACCCGGCTGTTCCGATAAAACAGGCCGTTATGCTGACCCAGCGGATTACCGGGCGGGTTGCCGGCTCCGTTGTTCGGCGAGTCGGTCGCACCGGACTGGGCGCAGACCTCGCCAACTCCGTACATCCCGACATAATTGCCGCGCGACAGCGTATCGACGATGTGGGACGAGTTGAAGCTCCCCGGGTTCGCCGGGTCGGGCGGGTCCTCGAAGACCGGAATCGTCGAAGGTCCCGGGTCGGATGGACAAAGATAGACATTCAAGGCGGTCAGACTGCACGTATCATTCTGGTGATAGGCCACCGACAGGTTGAAGTTGATCGAGTTGAACACCGCCTGCTGTTCAAGCTGCGGCAGGATCATGCTTCCCCAGGCCCAACCGCTGCCGAGGTCGACACCGTGCTGGTTCTCGGCGTCCTGGTTGCAGGCGTCCAGGACCGTCGGATCGATCGAGCTGACGTAACCGGGCGGAAAAACGCCGAACGACGAGACATAATTGTGCAGCGCCACGCCGATTTGCTTCAAGTTGCTGGTGCACTGGGCTCGCCGGGCCGCCTCACGAGCCGCCTGAACCGCCGGTAAGAGCAACGCGATCAGGACCGCGATGATCGCGATCACCACCAAAAGCTCGATGAGCGTGAAACCCATCGGCCGGCCCGAGGGCCGTCGAGAACGAACGATCATGGAAAGCTCCTCACCTTCGACGCCTCACGCAGGCCGCGCCGGGATCAGGCGCGAACGAGCGTGATCGAACGTCGATCTTTCTCGATGGAATGAGATAAAGACACGCCGGGATCAATTCCGACGAGCGAGCATCCCTTGAACCAGGGAGGCTTCAAACTCGTGGTTCAAGCTCTGTTGCCAGAACTCGGAACGGATCAAGCGCGAGGTGGTGCGCGGCAACGCGACCGGAGCGGCGATCCCGCCAGGGCCGAGGGACGGCCGGTCTCGGGCGGAATCCGCAGACTCGGACCGGGAATCGGGCGCGGAGCCAGTTCAGAGAGCGATGCCTGGCTCCGGAACTGGCACGATGGACAGACCGTGGGAGATTCGCCCGTGTCGGCCACCGGATGGTTGGCGACATGGCGACCGGACTCGTTGCAATTTCCCTCGTCTTCGAGGAACGTCCGGCTCGCGCCTGACTCATGAACGTGGACGCCCTGAGCCAGCAAGCCGGCGGACAGGTAGGCCAGGGTCAGAATCCAGCGTGACCAGTACACCCGACGTCGAGCCCTTCCCGGATCGAAACGTTCGCATCGCGAACCTGACGACCTATCATGGAAATGTCGATTCGGAATTGTCAAGGGACCGGAATCAAATCGCGTCGGGATAACGCGGAACAATCCATTCAACGTGGTCGCGAAGATTTGGTGAATAAAAAAACGGCTCGACGCGCCCTCTCACGCGTCGAGCCGCTGTGTCCTGCCGCCACGCGAACGTTGCAGCCTGACCTCAGTAATAGGCGATCTTCTCTCGATCTCTGTCCCAACTTTTTTCCCTATTTTCGAGATTGCCTGTCTCGACTCCCGATCACCGCTCGGTCCGGCTCGACGATTCCGCGACCTTCGCCGAGATGGCTCGATCCTTCCAGAGAATCCGTCCGCGATGGTGGTGCCAGACGCTACTGGTGGCGATCGCCACATAGGCCGAGATCCCGGCCGGCAAGGTCAACCCATACCAGTACGGCAACCGCAGAAAGACCAGGATCGGCACCGTCGCGACCGCCTGCGCCAGAGTCCCCCAAATTCCCAGAGCGATCGTCGGCGATCGGCCCTCGACCAGCCCCAAACCCGCCGCGACCCACGGCGCCCACGCCAGAATCAGCGCGATTATCGCGCCGGTCACATATTTGTGCGGCTGATATTCC
>JAJYCH010000405.1 GCA_021778575.1 Planctomycetota bacterium | reverse complement strand
CGGGTTGAGGTGGCTCTTGTCAAACCTCAATCGACGGCTCCCTCGTTTGTCGAGCTTCCTTCTCCGATCAGGGTCGGCAAGGAGTGCCGGATCGAGCTGGACAATGGCTCCGGGGCGATCATGCGGGTGCATCTGGTCGGCTATGACGCGGCCGATGTCGAGGCTCTTTCTCGTAGCTTCTGGAGCGCTCTTTGATGCTCCAGGTCACGCCTCAGATGAAGATCCTGGTGGCCATCGAGCCGGTCGATTTCCGGCGAGGGATCGATGGCCTGGCCCGGCTCTGGGCTGTTGAAAAGTTGGGCTTGATCGAGGTTTTCGTTCATGCCAAATCTCGGTGGACCCTGAGTGGCCAGTCACCCCACGCCGAAAAGACGTCACTGCAAGGAGTTGTGGAAAATGGCGACCGGTCGAAAAACAGCATGGATCGAGATCGCCAAAAAGACCAACTTTTCGACAGCCCAGCCCGGCTCTGCCAGGAATCGCTCCGGCACGATCCGTTCGTCGGCGCGGTCTTCGTGTTTCGCAACCGCAAGGGGACGGCCCTGAAGCTGCTCATGTATGATGGCCAGGGGTTCTGGCTCTGCCACAAAACGGCTCTCGCAAGGGCGGTTCCCGTGGTGGCCCTCCGGTGGCGAAGCCGCTCAGCGGCTAGCCGCCCATCAGTTATCGGTCTTGCTGGCGGCCGGCGACCCGACGCGGACCGGTGCGGCGGCCGAATGGCGGCCGAATGGCGGCCGAATGGCGGCCGGTGGGTCCGATGGCTTGATGCAAAAACTGGGCTCTTGCGAGATCGCGACAGTCCTGGTTCACTGGTGCCTGGATGTACGGTCGCGTCGGCCTTCGAGAAAACGGTCGGCGAAGTCTGATCTTTGCATAGGTCCGAGCGGGATACCACAGACGCTGGAGCTGATCGACGTGGAGAGCGAGCGACTGGACGACGTCCTGCGTCGCGTCGAGCAATCGCTCGACGAACAGGACAGCTTCCTGATCCGTCGGGTCTTCGAGTCGTATGCGTATGTGTCTGACATCGTCGAGGACAAGAACACCTCGATTCACCGGCTCCGCGAGCTGTTCTTCGGACCACGGACCGAAAAAACCGGCGCGATAACGGGGCAGAAAACCAGGAAGCCCGAGGCCGATTCGTCAGCTGACTCCATGGCCGAGATCAGATCCGCCGAGGTCCAAGAAGGCATGGACGACTTGACAATATCAGCCATGGGCCACATCACAGGGTCATGGACGCAACAGTATCGTGGCAATGGACCGAGAGAGTTATCTGGATGAAGTTACGGACGTAAAAAACGAAGGTATACACATCGCATTACATTTATGGTTAAACTTTATAGTCCAAACTTTTTCATTTTTGTAGAGATGCTTGCGGGGCTCACTTGGAGGACGCGAGCCATCTCATTCTGGAGGCCTTCACCCTTCCTGTAACCTTGCTTTTGAAGCATAGCAAGCAATTTCACGTAGAGAGCCCGCTCGCACTCGACATCCTGCATTCCAACCAGGCGTGGGATGACCTCAGAATCTTCTAATTCGAGATGGGTCAGTTCCAATTTTATTTTGTTACCTTTCGTACTCGAATCTATATCGGTCTCGACGCATTTGCGATTCGAGGCGGTAGCTTTTCCCATTGAGCTCTGATCAGAAACAATTTGGGAATTAGGTTGCGAGATATATAAGTCCCAAACTTCCCGGGGTTTTCCTGACTGAGACAAAGCGTTTCTCATGGCAATCTCAAGGACCTGTATCAGCTCACGAACGTTGCCGGGCCACTCGTAAGAAAGCAAAGCCAGCAGGAAGGCCGCTGAGGGACAAAATTTCTCGCATTTAATCGATACAAACAGAATAATATCATCTTGTCGATCGATTAGCGGAGGGATGGAGATTTTGAACCGCTTGATCCTCTCGAAAAGATCATGAAGGAATCTCTGTTCGTTAACCTCGATCTGTAGGTCGCGATTTGTGGCGAAGATAAAACGTACCGTGCAAGTCATGGGGGGTCTATTACCTGCCGCAGGAGGAAGTTTGCTTTTGGGATCTAATAATGTGCGCATGTATCCTTGTGAATCTTCACTGAGTTGTGCGATCTCGTCGATAAACACAGTTCCTCCAGCGCAGTTCTCGATGATCCCCTTTATTCCCTCTTTGGGAATCCAAGTGTATCCTGAATTTTCACCAAAGCCCACCCATCTGGCTTTGATCGCGACGAAGTCTAGAGCTCGGCTATCCGCCGCCTGCTCCATATGGAAGGGCTTGTTCTTGCGGGGACTGTGCGAGTGAATCAACTCCGCGATTTCCGTCTTTCCGGCCCCTGTAGGTCCAAGAATCAGCACAGGATTGTTTGCCGAAGAATTCAGCATATTGATTTGATCGAATACTCGGAGGATCGCGTCAGACTCACCCAAGTAAGTCTTTTTCGGGTCGATTTCTTTTTTATACCAAGCAATCGAGCGCGCTCAAACTGATGATTTGGAGAGACAATCGCAGGCTTCAGGTGCGAATGCTGAACCGGTGAACTCGACGCCTTCAGATTGGTGAAGTCAGACTCTTGCTGAGGATTTGGAGAGACAATTGCAGGCTTCACGTAGGAGTGATGAACCGGTGAATTCGACGCCTTCAGACTGGTGAAGCCAGACTCTTTTGCTTCGGTTTTCAAACCTTCGTTTTCTAAACTCATGAAATATGAATGCAGTAAGGTGTCTAGTCTGCGTATGATTTTACAAACATTCAATGGATCTGCCGGTTCGGTCAATTCAATGATATCCTCTGGAACAAGAAAAGGTAGAGCGAGATCGGGCCAAAGCATTCTGACCTGTCTCGCCCATTCGGTCTCGACTAGTGAACGTCGAATCGAGCAGTACCGGGTGTCATACTGACGAGGGCTTCTTTGACGTCCAAATACATTCGTCGATTGCTCTGAATGGCTTTGATCGGATGACTGCTCAAGAACCTCGAAAAAAATTGAATCGCATATATTGATAGGTCTCAGACCGAGATCAACCGTTAGTCCGAGCTTGAATGCTGTCTGTAGATCTGTTCGGTCATTTGTTTTATTGATGAGCGTCTCTATAATCTTGCCGAAGGTGTTGAGAGCCAATTCTGGATAATAATCTCGTACATAATCGTAGTATTCCGTACGAGGAAATCCCAGGGCACCAGTAACATAGAGGTCAAACTCTTCGCTAAAACCCGAGGCGAAATCTTCGGTATTTATACGGTCGTGCCATGCGATTAGTGAGAGTTCAACGGCTCTTTCGATGTGCACTGCCTGTTCTGAAGGTGAGAAGAGTACACGTATCCGGCGAAACAGCGTCCTCTTCATTCTCTTGATCTCTCGCTCTTCACGAGTTCGTCGATCTTCAGGCCCTCGTCGGCGATTCCGCGAGATAGCTGTCACGTAGGGAATCTGCTCAAGATCCCAACGATTCTTGTTCAAGCTTCGGCCCAACAAATAGGCCAACCATCCGCTCTCTCTATGGGATGAAGTCTTTTCCCTTGGTTGTCTCATGGGTCACTCGTCCTTCTAATTAACCAGTCGTCGATGGTCCCCGTGGATAGGCATTAGATGATATTAGTGTCCGTAAATATGTATGTACCGTCTGTACCGTCTTGGGTTGCCTGTACCGCCAAGTGTGGAGATATTCTGCAACACTTCACAAGACCTTGCAAGAGACAATCACTCGATGTAAGTTGTTACCGGAATGAGATCTCTTTGCTTTTCGGCTCGATCTTTCTGGCACGGTTCGGGATCGTGAGGTCGGAGGTTCAAATCCTCTCGCCCCGACTGAAAGTAGATTGACGTAAGCCCGGGCAGGAATGGCAGTTCCGTACCCGGGCTTACAATCCCCTTCGGCCCCTCTCACAAGGCACTCAGGGAAATTCCTAGGGAAATTTCCTTCGAGGGTCTTCCGATGGCTCGTCCTGCCAAGCCCTGGTACGCACGAGGTGCGTGGCGTACTGATTCCGCCGGTGAACGCAATAAGGTTCTCGTTCTCGGACCGAAGAACGTGGACACCAAGCTCCTGGCCGAAAAAGCGTTGGTCGAGCTTCGGCAGCAAGCCAAGCTGTTGAACGATCATCCCGGCATGGACACTACCATTGCGGTGGTCGTCGAACGTTTCCTGGGAGAATCCACCGACCTCGTGGTGTACCAGGATTATTGCAATGAGCTGAACTGGTTCATGGGTGCCGACCACTCGAAAGCGAGAAGCGTCGGCGAGGTCAAGAACCGGCGTGGGGAGAACCGTCCTTCCGGAGGTCGTTTCGGCTTTCCCTGCAAGGACTGGCCCATCCGCAAGATCGACGCTCAGTTGGTCGAGGAATATCTCAAGAGGCGGAAGGCAGCGGGCCTCAGCGGTTCCCATGCCTACGCCGCAATCCGCTCGCTCATGGAATGGGCCAAACGGAAGCGATATATCCCTTCCCACGATCTCGGCTTGGTTGAGCTGAAGCTCCGAAAACGGGGCCATCGGAAGTTCATCCCGGATGACCGGGAGGTCTTCCGGGCTTACTGGGCGACCCAGGGCAAATTTCGAGATTTCCTCTGCATTCTCATGATGACCGGTATGAGGACCAAGGAGATCCGCACCGTCCAGGTCGACGAATTCAAGCCCGAGCAGCGGCAACTGGTCCTCTGGCGACACAAGGTCGTCGAGAAGACCGGCAAGCCCAAGGTCATCCCCCTGCCGACGGACGAGTTGCTGGCGATCTGTCGGGCTCATGCCGATGGTCGTCCCGGTGGCGAGCCGTTGTTCCTGACGGATCGGGGACTGCCCTGGACGTATCAGGCAATCCGCCTGCGTTGGTCGCGCCTCCGTGAGAAGCTGGGCATCGACGCAAAGTTCACCCTCTACACTTTCCGGCATTGGTACCTGACCATGGCCGTTGAATCTGGCGAGGACGGGGCCATTGTCTCGGAGCTTGCTGGTCATTCGGATCCCTCAACACTCGAGCTGTACAAAAAGATCAGGAACCCTCGGCTCCACGAGGCTTCTCGTCGGGTAGCTCTGTCCATCGAACGTGCCGGAACCCAGGGTGAGAGGGCTTCCTCGACGGCAGAGACGAGGGAGGACTCACTGAAGTTCCCCACGAATCGTGGGCGCTCGGGAGAGATGGTGTAACATCGATCCCAGGAGACCGCTCATGACACGCAAGCGTTACGACGACGAGTTCAAGATCGCCGCAGC
>JAJYCH010000404.1 GCA_021778575.1 Planctomycetota bacterium | reverse complement strand
CTCCACCCAGGAATCAATAATCGCTCCGGTGACCACTGTCTCCCGTTCCATGTCAAATCCCCCCCCTCACCTGATCCCAAGTAAGGCACCATGCTGAGAAACTCGTTGAATCATGCATCCATCATAGCTGGCGAAGCGGGATGAGGCAAGTCCATTTGACGAATTCCGCCAGCGGCGGCCGGTGTTTGAGGTGTCTAAGGAACTTGGCGAGCCTGTAAGCCGGATTCTGTCGGCGGCCGAAGCCTCCGGATGATCATTTCTCTAGGACACCGATTGCCCGGCGTCTCGAGCGACCTACCCGGGAGTCGTAACGGACCGGGTCAGTCCGCGGGTCAAGAATCGACTCTCGCGAGTCGATCCCGGGCCACTGCTCCCTTATTTGGTCTTGCTCCTGGTGGGGTTTACCGAGCCAGGCCGGTCACCCGGCCTGCTGGTGAGCTCTTACCTCACCGTTTCACCCTTACCCCGGTCCGCTCCGAAGAACGAGCCGTGGCGGTTTATTTTCTGTGGCACTGTCCCTACTCGAGTTCATCGAGCGGTGGGCGTTACCCACCACCAAGCCCTCTGGAGTCCGGACTTTCCTCCCGAGCATGACCCCGACTCATGTCGCCATGAACCGGACGCAAGGGCGATCATCGAGCCCGCCAAGTTCCTCCAAAGCTTACAAGGTATGTGGATTTTGCGAAACTGAAATCAAAGAAACTTTTGCGTTTTCTGGAAATCTCTCTTGAAATGAACGGAGGTCCATGGGTTGCTCACCGAACAAGGCGATTACTGGCGATACAAGACCCGAGAAAATCGACCGCCGTCTCGGCTCGGTTTCACTGGTGTTGCCTTTTTGCAACATGGTCAACGGTGGCTTGCGCAGTTCCTTCGCTCCGATCCGGCGGAGGAACGGGGCGGCGGGGGCTCGGGTGATCTTTTCGAGTCGGGTCGCTGGTCGCTAAGATGAATGAACTCTCCGCCCGGTCGTGCTCCGCGTCTCCGAATGTCCAGGACTCCTCTTCGATGCCGCAATCGCTGGAAACCTTTCCGAATCAGTTCCCGGACCGGGAGTATGAGATCGAAATCACCTGTCCGGAGTTCACCGCGGTCTGCCCCAAGACCGGCCAGCCCGACTTCGCGACGGTGATCATCACCTACGTTCCTTCGGCGACCTGTGTGGAACTCAAGTCGCTGAAGCTCTATCTCTTCGATTTTCGAAATCGTGGGATTTTCTACGAGCACTCGATCAACACGATCCTCGACGACCTGGTCGCGGCCTGCCAACCCCGCCGGATGACCGTGGTGGGCCAGTTCACACCGAGGGGAGGTATCTCCTCCAAGATCACCGCGCGATTCGAGGCCGGGACGCCTGGCTGATTGATCGGTCCGAAGGGTGGCCGGGCGACCGACCGAAGAGGAAATCCACTGGTGTCCGACGGTATCTTGACGCTGACGACCGACTTTGGCGCGGATGGTCCGTACGTGGCGGCGATGAAGGGTATTGTTCTGGGACTCGCGCCTCGGACACGGTTCGTTGACGTCAGCCATGCGATCGAGCCTCAAAATATTTCCGAAGGGGGATTTGTTCTGGCCTCGATCGTCCCGTATTTCCCGTCGGGAACGGTTCATCTGGCCGTGGTCGACCCTGGTGTCGGCACGGATCGACGGATCGTCGCCGCCGAGGTCGATGGCCAGTGGTTTGTCTTGCCCGATAATGGGCTGATTGGCCCGGTCGTGAAGGATCGCCGTCCGTCGGGAATCTGGGCGATCACGAACCCGTCGCTCCGGCGGAGCGTGGTCTCGTCGACGTTTCACGGTCGCGACATCATGGCGCCGGCCGCCGCTCACCTGCTCAAGGGCGGCGACCCCGGTGAGCTCGGGCCGCCGGTCGATCGGCTGGTCCTGCCGACGGTCAGCGAACCGATCGAAGAGGGAGCCGGTTGGCTGGGCGAAGTCGTCTTTCGCGACTCTTTTGGCAATCTGATCACCAATCTCTCGACCGAGCATCTGGGACCGTCCTCGACGTCGCTCTGGGAAGTCGAACTGCTTGGTCGGACGATCGAGAGAATCTCACGAACTTATGGCGAGAGTCCGGCCGGCTCGCTGGTTGCGCTGGTGGGTAGCTCGGGGCGGCTTGAAATCGCCATCGTCAACGATTCCGCCGGCCGTTGGCTTGCCGCCGGTCGGGGGACTTCGGTCCGGATTCGTCGCCGACAGGAGAATGTGTCTTGATGAGCTTGACCCGACAAGAACAGCTCCGGGCCTGGGATCACGCTCATGTCTGGCATCCGTTCACGCCTCAGGTGGAATGGTCGGAGTCCGACCCGCTGGTGATCGACCGGGGCGAAGGAGTTTATCTTTACGATACCGAGGGGCGGCGCTATCTCGACGGAGTCGGGTCGCTCTGGTGTAACGTCCACGGACATCGACACCCGAAGCTCGACCAGGCGCTCATCGATCAGATCGGCAAGGTCGCGCATTCCACGCTTCTGGGAGTAACCCACGCCCCGGCCATCGACCTGGCGAGGAAGCTGGTCGAACTGGCACCCGAGGGCTTGACCCGGGTGTTTTACTCCGACGATGGCGCGACGGCCGTCGAGGTCGCGCTCAAGATGGCCTTCCAGTACTGGAGGCAAAAGAGCGAGCCCGAACCGGGCCGGAACTACTTCCTGGCGTTCGGCGGCGCATATCATGGCGACACGTTGGGGGACGTGAGCCTGGGCGGAGTCGACCGATTCCACACCATGTTCGAGCCCTTGCTGTTCCCGACGGTTCTCCGGGCCGCCAGCCCGTACTGCTACCGTTGCCCGCTGGGACTGACTCGACCGAGCTGCGCGACCGCTTGTCTGGACGAGGTGGACCGGCTGCTCGAAGCGCATCGCGGACAGGTCGCGGCGGTGATCGTCGAGCCGCTGGTCCAGGGCGCGGCCGGGATGATCGTCCATCCCGCCGGTTATCTGGCTGGACTTCGCGATCTGACCCGGCGTCACGGAACCTTCCTGATCGCCGACGAGGTGGCTGTCGGCTTTGGCAAGACCGGATCGCTATTCGCCTCGAACAAGGAAGGGGTCACTCCCGACTTCCTCTGTCTGGCCAAAGGTCTGACCGGCGGCTATCTCCCACTGGCGGCGACCTTGACGACTGAAGAAGTCTACTCAGCCTTTTATGGAACGGCCGCCGCCGGCAAGACGTTCTATCATGGCCATACCTTCGCCGGGAACCCACTCGGTGCGGCCGTGGCTCTGGCCAGTCTTCAGGTCTTCGAGGACGAACAGACGATCGAGCGGCTCGGACCCAAGATTGACCGGCTCGCCAGCAAACTCGCGACCCTGGCCGACTTGCCTTACGTGGGCGACATCCGCCAGCAAGGATTGATCGCGGGGATCGAGCTGGTCGAGGACAAATCGACCCGCCGGTCGTTTCCGTGGGAGAGTCAGGTCGGAGCCCGGGTCTGTCGGGCCGCCCGGAAGTTCGGGCTTTTGATCCGGCCGCTCGGCGACGTCATCGTCATCATGCCCCCGCTCGCCATCGAGGCCGACGAGCTGGACTGGATGATCGACGTGATCACTACCTGTCTCCGAGAGGTCCTCATGCCCGAAGTCGAGGTGGGTTCGTGAGACTTCCCGGTCTGTTTGTGGTGGGAACCGACACCGGCGTGGGGAAGACCTACGTCTCGGCGCTGCTCGGGCGGGCCTGGCATCAGGCCGGGCATCGCGTGGGTCTGCTCAAACCCGTGGCTTCGGGCGCGAATCTGGTCGATGGTCGATTGATTGCCGACGATACCAGGCTGTTGATCGAGGCCATCGGTGGAGGAATTCCTCCCGAGCGCGTGACACCGATCGTCTTCGAGGAACCGCTCGCTCCGTCCGTCGCGGCGCGGCGGGCGGGAACCCCGCTCTTGCTGGCCGAGGTTCTCCGGGCAGTCGAGGAGTCGCTCGACTGGTGGAGCGAGCGGGCCGACTCGATGATCATCGAAGGCGTGGGCGGATTGCTCTGCCCGCTGGCCGAAGGGGCGACGATTGCCGACCTGGCCATTGCCCTCGACTACCCGCTCCTGATCGTCGCGCATCGGGGGCTTGGCACGTTAAACCATACCTTGTTGACCGTCGAAGCCGCGCGGTCCCGGGGGCTTCGGATTGCCGGTCTGATCCTGAACGGAGCGAAACCGACGGCCGACCCGGTCGCCGAGGCCACGAATGCCGAGGAGCTGGCCCACCGGCTAGGCAACGTGGCCATCCTCGCCGACTGGCACCATGATGCATTCTTGAACTCGTCCATCGCACTTGTCGATTCCGACTGGTACGATCTCAGAAAACCACCCAGAATCGCGCCGAAGTCCCGTTGAGCGTTCAAAAGATTCGCTCGCTCCCCTTTGAGTCAGTCCATCCTCGCTCAAGTGCGGCAGGAGAGGTCCGATGTCCGAGGCGAAACATTGCCCCCACTGTGGCGCCCCACTCGACGCCTCCGCCGAGACGAACCCGATCGAAGCTTCGGAAGCCGCGACGGAGCCCGAGCCACCACCGGTCGAGTCGCTGGACCCGGAGGGTCCGGACTTCACTCCGCCGCTACTCGCCCCGGGAAGTACCGACGAGACCTTTCTGAGCACCGCCTTCGGTGAAAAAGTCGCGGCCACCGAGCCCGACCCGATTCTCGGAGCGTTCACCGCGGTCGGCTCGGCCGTGGCATCGGACACGGCTCGCGGCGGCGACAGCGAGCATCGCCCAAAATCGTCGTCGGTCTCCAGTCCGTCGTTCCCCATGGTCCAGTTCGACCCGACGCCGAAGCCCGCTGCGGTCCCACCATCCGATCACCCCTTGACTGCGGTTGCCTCGCCCAGGATCGCTCCGTCGGCCGGGGAAGACGAGGAGGAGGACGACGACGAACCGGAGGAGTCTCGGACCGGATGGTCGCGCGTTCTCCTGGCCAGTTATGCCAGCGCGGTCACGCTGGGATTGGTCTGGTTCGTCATGAAGGACCGAGCCCTTGAGAGTTCCAGGCCGGCCGTTGCCCCCGCCCGGGCCGAGAAAACCCAGTCGCCAATCACCGGGAACCTCTCGAAGACGGTCCAGCCGCCCGAACCGATCCTGGGTGAGCATATCGCGAAGCTAGGGAAACCGATCAAGATCGGTTCCCTGGAGATCACCCCACTCGACGTGAAACGACAAGGCATCAAACTTCAAAGAACGAATCTGATTGCCTCGCCCGAGTT